>JAITKD010000050.1 GCA_031278575.1 Spirochaetaceae bacterium
ACCACCCACCATTGTACCGAGGATTTCGCGGTGATGCGCTCCATTGCCAACATGACCGTGATCTGCCCCGCCGACGGCATCGAGACCAGCCGGGCGGTCCGGGGCTGCCTGGACATACCCGGGCCGGTGTATATCCGTATCGGCCGGGGCTTTGAGCCCCCCTGCTACGAAAACGAGGATTACCCCTTTACCATAGGCAAGGCGACCTTGATGCAGGACGGTACGGACCTCACCGTTATCTGCTGCGGCGTTACGGTACTCCAGGCGATCCAGGCGGCGAAAACCCTCCGGGAACAGGACAAGCTCTCCGTCCGGGTGATCAATATGCACACCATCAAACCCCTGGACCGGGAGGCCGTTATCAAGGCCGTAACCGACACCCGGCGGATCCTCGTGGTGGAGGAACACAACGTGATGGGCGGTCTGGGAGACGCCGTAGGCGGGGTCATCGCCGAATCCGGCAAGGGCTGCGTATTCAAAAAGCACGGCCTTCAGGATGAATTTGCCACCATCGGGTACGCGGAGGATCTGTATGCCCACTACGGCCTGGACAGCAACGGTATTGTTGAAAAGATCCGGGAAATGATGGGTATGGAATTTGAAGCCGACGAGGACTGGAACGACGAGTAGCCCTTAAAACAAAGGAGAGGAATATTTTGTCTGCTACACCCCAGGATCTAATGACGGCGCAGTTGTTTTTTAACGCCGCTTTTCCGGTTATGCAGGTCGTCCTTGACGACGACCCCAAAATGAAGGCCCGTTTCCGTGAGGTACAAGGGACCGTACAGATCTGCGCGAAAAACGGCGGGGATTTAATCGCCTGTACCCTGGTGTTTGACCGGGGTAAACTGACGGTTGTCCAGGGAGCGGCTTCTTCCCCGGACATCACCTTGAGCTTTCCCACGGTGGCGAAGATGAACACCATGTTCCGGGGGGGCGCCGCCCTGCCGGCGATCAAGGGATTCACCAAGCCCGGACTGCTCCTCAAGGTCTTTTCCCTCCTCATGTCCCTGATGATCATGATGCCTTCCCAGCGTCCCAAGACCCCGGAGAAAAAGGCCCTCAAGGTCAAGATGAGCCTCTACATGATAACCCGGGCCCTGTCGACCTACAACAAGCTGGGCGACCCTGACATGGCCGAATGGTGCCGCCGCCAGCCCGACCGGATCTACCAGTTCATCGTGGACGGCGGGCCGGAAAAGGGGGAACCCGCCGTTGCCTGCTACCTCCGGGTCAAGGCGGGAAAATCGAAGTCCGGCCACGGGATCTACACCCGCAGGACCCCCTTTGTGTTGTTCCATTTTTTCAGCATCGACGGGGCGATGAAGGTTCTGCTCAAGGACGTGGGTTTTGTGCCCGGGGTGGAACAGGGATATGTGGAAATTGTGGGTTCCCCGGAATACGCTATGTACCTTAACGACTTTATGGCGATCCTCCAGGGTATGTTAACCTAGCCTGCCGATAGGGTAACCATTCGCGCGCATCCAAGGGAGGGATTATGAAGACGATTTATTTTGAGAAAAACATTCCCAAGGTGCTTATTACCAAAGCCGCGGCAAAATGGGCGCCCGCGTTGCTTTTTACCGGTCTTAACCCCGTTAAATACGACCGGAACCTGCCGGACCCGCCCCTGCCGGGGCCCAAGTGGCTGCGGATCCGCAATATCGCCACCGGGGTTTGCGGTACGGACCTGAGTTTTTTCAAGGCCACCACCGGTATCGACTGCGCCCTGGAACCCCTGCCCGGTTCGGCGCGGACCTACCTGGGCCACGAAACCGTGGGTATCGTGGAGGAGATCGGTTCCGGGGTTACCAAGTACCGCAAAGGCGACCGGGTAACCCTGCGGGAGTATATGTCCTGCTGCGGCAACAAGGGCATTGAAGAACCCTGCCGGTTCTGCGCCGAGGGGAACTACTGCCTCTGTGAAAACTACGGGGAACCTTCTCCCCTCCGCCTCCCCGATACCGGGGCGGGGTTCGGGGACTATTACCTTGCCCCGGAGCAGCAGCTTGGCAAAATTCACGACGCCCTGAGCGATGACCAGGCGGTAATGGTGGAACCCACGGCGGTTTCCCTCCATTCGGCGCTTATGGCGCCCCCGGCGGCGGGGGACAAGGTCCTGGTTTTGGGCTGCGGCACCATAGGGCTTGGGGTGGTCCAGTGCCTCAAGATCATCCAGCCCAAATGTGAGATCTGGGTGATGGAGCGGATCAAGGAAAAACAGGAATTTGCCCTGCGGCTGGGGGCGGATCATATCCTTTCGGGACCGCCCTACGAGGCGGCGGCCAAGGCCACGGGGGCCAAGCTGTACCGGGGGTTCCGGGGTAATACCATGCTTTTGGGGGGCTTTGACCTGGCCTATGACTGCGTAGGAGGGGACTGGTCCAACACGGCCTGTCTCCGGTTCCTCCGCGCCCGGGGAACCCTGGTCAAAATAGGCCACCACATGCGGAGTATTTCCTTTGACGAAACCCCGATCTGGTGGCAGGAAATACGGCTTATCGGCATCGATGCCCACGGCATGGAGGACTGGAAGGGGACGAAGACCTACACCTTTGACGCGGCCCAGGAGCTTATCAGCGAAGGCCGGTATAAGATCGACGGTTTTATCACCCACCGTTTCCCCCTGGAAAAGTACAAGGACGCCTTCAGGCTCATGCTCCAAAACCCGCCGGAACTGGTGAAGATCGTGCTGGACTGTACGCGCCGGGCCTAGGCGCGGTCAACCAAGGCCCGTGAAAAAAGGAGGGGGGGTAGCGGAAGCCACCGCAGGGCGAAGCCCGAGGCGGCTGGAGCGAGGGGGAGCCGCGTCAAAAACGGCTTTTTAGGGGGCGTATCGCGGTTCCTTTGGGGGACCCATGGCGCTCCCCCTTCTTAACCTGTTGACCGTGCCGGCCCTAGAGGCCCTCGATGTCCTTAAAATACCGGACGGTCCCGACCTTTAACTCGTCGGTGGCGTCTTCGTCGCAGAGGATGATCGCCCGGGGGTGCATCTGGAGGCAGGAAAGGGTCCATATATGGTTGACGCCTTCCTCGACGGCGGCATGGAGGGCCCGGGCCTTGTGGTGGCCGTTGACGATGATCAACACTTCCCGGGCGTCCATCACGGTGCCGACCCCCACGGTAAGGGCCAGGGACGGAACCCGGTTGAGGTCCCCCTCGAAAAAGCGGGCGTTGGCGATTTTGGTGTCCCGGGTAAGGGTTTTGATCCGGGTCCGGGAGCGCAGGGAAGAGCCGGGTTCGTTAAAGGCGATGTGCCCGTCCGCGCCCATACCCCCCAGGAAAAGTTCTATGCCGCCAAAGGAGGCGATGGCTTCCTCATAGGCCGTACATTCCCGGACCAGATCCGGGGCCATACCGTTGAGGATGTGGACATTATCCCGGGGGATATCGATGTGGCTAAAAAAATGGTCCCACATAAACCGGCGGTAACTTTGGGGGTGGGTTTCGTTTAACCCCACGTATTCATCCATATTGAAGGTAACCACCCCGGCAAAGGAAAGCCCTTCCTCCCGGTGGAGCCGGATCAGTTCCTTATAGATGCCGAGGGGGCTGGACCCGGTGGGAAGGCCCAACACAAAGGGCTTATCCGGGCGGGGATCAAAGTCCGTGATCCGCTTGGCGATATACGCCGCCCCCCAGCGGCTTGCGGTTTCGTAATCCTTCTGAATAATCAATCGCATAGTGTCTCCTTCTTATAAGCGGGTTTCAGATCAACCCGTGGGAATCCGGTATGAGCGTGTTCCAAAACCGGGTTAGTTTTGGAACGGCTTTATATGATGTTCTTTTTGACAACTCCCCCGGCCAGGGAGGCCAGTACGTTAAACTGGCGGTCAAAAACAACCAGATCCGCGTCCTGCCCCGGAATGATCGACCCCTTCCGGTCATACCGCATTACCTTGGCGGGGTTGAAACCCGCGGTCCGTACCGCGTCTTCCAGGCTGAATCCAAAGGACGCGAGGTTTTTAACCCCCTGGATCATGGTCAGGGCGGACCCGGCGATAACGTCATCCAGCTTCCGGTGGAACACGCCGTCATGAAACACCACCTCTTCCCCGTTGGCGTAAAGGGGCCCCTCCCTTTGTTCGGTGGGTTTAAGCCCGTCGGTAACCAGCACGATCTTATCAATGGGCTTATCCCGCAGGAGCAGCTTAAAAAGGTCCGGGTGTACATGACGGCCGTCGGCGATGATTTCGCAGGACATTTCAGGATGGATGAGGATGGCCCCCACGGCGTTGGGATTCCGGTGATCCAGCTTGCTCATCGCGTTAAACAGATGGGTGGACTGGAGGATCCCCGCCTGCATACCCTCCACCATATTTTCATAGTTGGCGTCGGTATGCCCCGCCTGAAGGATAATCCCTTTTTTGATACAAAAAAGGGCCAGTTCCCGCATCCCCTTAATTTCCGGGGCCACGGTCATGTTTACGATATGTCCCCCGGAGGCTTCCCAGATCTGTTCCATAAAGGAAAGATCCGTCTGCATCAGGGTTTCCGGCCGTTGAACCCCCAGCCGTTCCGGCGAAAGAAAGGGGCCTTCCAGATGCAAGCCCATGATCCGGGCGCCCGTTTCTTTACCCATGGCCGGGACGATTCGGGAAACCGCCTCCAGCATGGCCCCCGGTTCCGCCGGGTACAGGGTGGGGTTAAAGGCGGTTACCCCGTATTGGATGAGGATTCGGGACATTTCCAGCACCGAGTCCGCGGAGGCGTCTTCGGTTCCGTACCCGCCGAACCCGTGTATATGGGTGTCGATAAAGCCGGGGGCTATATAGGCGCCGTTTACGTCAATAATTTTGACATCCGGGCCAAAGTGTTTCTGCTCAAACCGTTTTTTTGAAAAAACATCCGCCACCAAACCGTCTTCGACCAACACCGCGGTTTGTTCCATAACGGTAAAACCGGTCATCACCGTCCCGTTATGCAGACAGATAGGGGTCATGGTTACTCCTCTATACAAGATACTTAAAATATATACTATATAGAATAATAAAGGGAGGGTCATTTGAGCAAATTTTCAATGTTACCCCATATCCGGGCAAAAAAAAGAGCCTGGGTCTGTTGTTTTATATCCCTGCTTCTGTTTCCCTTTACCGCGGCGGCCCTGGATCCCGCCCTGGATGTTCCGGATATCGGTTCCCGGGCCGCGGTGGTGTTGGACGCCTTAACGGGGACCGTTCTCTACGGGAAAAACATGGACGAAGAGATATCCCCCGCGTCCCTTACCAAACTGATGACCATCCACCTGGTCCTGCGGGAAGCCGCCGCCCGGGGGGTCTCCCTGGAGGAGGCCCGGGAACTGCCCCGGGAAAGCTGGGCCGTGAACCAGCCCCCCCGGTCAAGCCTTATGTTTATCGGGCCGGGGCAGCGGGCGAGCATCCGGGAACTGCTCCTGGGGATGGCGGTCCCTTCGGGAAACGACGCCGCCGTGGCCGCGGCCCTCCTCTTTTTTCCCTCGGTGGAGGACTTTACCCGGGAGATGAACGAGGAAGCCCGTTTCCTGGGACTGACCAAAACCCGTTTCACCGAGCCATCGGGAATATCGGAATACAACATCACCACCGCCGGGGAATTCGCCCGGTTCTGCCGGGAATACCTCAGGCTCCACCCGGAGACCCTGGGGGGGCTCCATTCGGTACGGGAGTTTGCCTACCCAAAACCGGCCAATGTGGCGGCGGCCTTCCGGAACCGGCCCAATACCATAATCCAGCGCAACCACAATACCCTGCTGGACCGGGTCGAAGGGGTGGACGGCTTTAAAACAGGGTACATCGACGAGGCGGGCTACCACATCGCCCTGACCGCGGAACGGGGGGGAACCCGTTTTATTGCGGTGATCCTGGGGGCCCCCGCGGAATACGGCGGGGACCGGATCCGGAACGCCGACGGGGAAAACCTCCTCACCTGGGCCTTTACCCACTACAAAACCCTGCGGCCCCCTCCCCCGGACATCCCCCCGGCGCGGGTCTGGAAGGGGAAAACCGGTTCCCTGGAACTGATCCCCGGAGAAGCCCTGGAGTGTACCGCCCTTACCGGCCAGGGGGAGGGGCTCCGCTGGGAAATCGAGGGGCAGGACCCGGTGATCGCCCCGGTAGCCGCCGGCGATCCCCTGGGGGAACTGGTCCTCTACGACAAGGCCGGGGAACTCAGGCGTATCCCCCTCCTCGCCGCCGCGGACGTAGATCGGGGGGGCTTTTTTAAGCGCCTCTGGGATACCATCCGGCTGTTTTTCCGGGGCCTGGTTATGTAGGTTGCGGCCCCATATCCGGTTTTACGGCATATCGGCGGCGTGTAAAATTTCCCCGCGGATAGACCGGGCCGCTTCCACCATGTTTTTTAACGCGGGCCTTACCTCTTCCCAGCTTCTGGTTTTCAGGCCGCAATCGGGATTGACCCACATTTGCTTTTCATCGACCACCTCAAGGCGGGCGGCAATCTGTTCCCTGAATTCGGCAACCGACGGTATCCGGGGCGAATGAATATCATATACTCCGGGGCCTATTTCGTTCTGGTAAGCGGTTTCTTTAAAAACATTGAGGAGCTTATTGCCGCTGCGGGCGGTTTCAACGGTAAGGACATCGGCGTCCATCGCCTCGATGGTTTTTATGATGTCGTTAAATTCGCTGTAACACATATGGGTATGTATCTGTGTCGACGCGTCCGCGGTACTTACCGCAAGCCGGAACGCTTCAAGGGCCCATTGTTCGTATTCGCCGATGTTTTCTTTCCGTAAAGGATAGCCCTCCCGGAACGCCGCCTCATCAACCTGGATTATGGTAATGCCGGCCTTCTGTAAATCGGCGACTTCACCGCTCAGGGCAAGGGCTATCTGCATTGCCACCGTTGAACGGGGAATATCGTTCCGGACAAAAGACCAGTTAAGAATGGTAACCGGGCCGGTCAGCATACCTTTCATGGGCTTCTTTGTTTTGCTTTGGGCGTAACGTATCCATTTTACCGTCATCGGTTCCGGCCGGCTCACGTCGCCTGAAATAACCGGCGGCTTAACGCAGCGGGATCCGTAGCTTTGAACCCATCCGTTCTTCGTAAAATGAAATCCTTCCAGAAGCTCCCCAAAATATTCTACCATGTCGTTCCGTTCCGGTTCGCCGTGGACTAAAACGTCAAGCCCAATTTCCTCCTGGAACGCGACACAGTGGTCAATATATTTTTTGAGTTCCTTTTCATAATCGGCCCCCGATATGCCGCCCTTGCGGTAATCGCTTCTCGCTTTCCGTAATTCGGGAGTCTGGGGGAAACTCCCGATAGTGGTGGCCGGCAACAGGGGAAGGTTGAGCCGATCCCTTTGGATGGCGCTCCGCTCGCGATAGGTCCCGTCCCGCGCTTTCTTGCCGGAAGGATTATCCCCCGCCGGCCCGTTTTTTATCAGCGGCGGATTGGAACCGGATAACACATTCCCCTTATTTTCCGCAACCAGGGATTTTTCGGCTTCGGAAAGACCGCCGGAAGAAAACAACTTTGCCAGGAGGGAAACTTCTTCCACCTTTTCGCAGGCAAAGGCCAGATATTTCTTGATTGCGCTTTCGCTCTCGTTTTTTACCGAATAGGGACTATGGAGAAGGGAACAGCTTGTGGAAACAACGATCCGTTCCCGGGGAACCGTCTTGTTTATCCGTTCAAGCAGTTCCAGGCTTGCCGAAATATCGTTACGCCAGATGTTCCGCCCGTCCACCACGCCGGCAACAATATGCTTGGAAGCGGCGCGTTCCAATTCCTCAAGATTGCGGCGGCCATACACGAAATCGAGGCCGATGCCCCAAATCGGGGTATCGCAAAGCAGCTTTGTCGCCTCAAGGGAATGTTCAAAATAGCTTGTTACGATAATTTTGACCCCGCCGCTTACCGCGGCCAGTTCTTGGTAACTTTCCCGGAGGAGGGAAAGCATCCTGCCGGAAGGATTTTTGACAAACCCGGGTTCGTCAAATTGCACGTATACGGATTCGTCCAGTTTGGCTATTTCTTCCAGCAATTGCTTATAAACCGGCATTATCTTATGTAGATACGTGAAGGAATCATTTCCGTCTTTTGTTTTTGAAAGTTCCAAAAAGGTCAAAGGGCCGATGAGGTTGATCTTTGTTGTTACCCCCATCGCCTTTGCTTCCCGGTATTCGGATATTATTTTTTTCGGTTCAAGCTGAAAAACCATGTCGTCCCTCAATTCGGGTACGATAAAATGGTAATTGGTATTAAACCATTTGGTCATTTCCATGGCGGCGGCCTTTCCGTTCCCCCGGGCCATAGCAAAGTACCGTTCGTTTTTATCCGCTATTCCCACAAACCGTTCCGGGATCGCGTTGAGCATTACTATTGTATCAAGCATACCGTCATAAAGACTGAAATCATTGGAACTAATAAAATCAATACCCGCGTCTTTCTGTAAACGCCAATGCTTTCCCCGCAGCGCCGCAGCGGTTTTTTCAACGTCATCAAAGGCCGCCTTATGAGCCCAATAATTCTCCAAAACTTTTTTGAGTTCCCTGTTTTCCCCTATCCGGGGAAATCCGTTAATAAGCGTTCTTACGGCCATAAAAAACTCCTTTGCCGCTGAATCGGTTATACCTATCCTGCGGGCATACTTTTCCTGACGGAAAATGAGAAAATAAACCTGCCCAAAGCCAAATTTCCCGGGCCCAATCCACGAGGCCGCGGAGAAATCGGGAAGATTCCCGGGAATCTTCTGTATACCAAAGTCTCCTGGCTTGCGGGGAAAACGGCGGCCTTAACCGCGGCAGTCCGCGGCCCTTGACGGCCAATTCCATTCCGTCAGTCTTCCCGGCCTTCCGGCCAGTGGCTGTTATGACGGAACCAACCCCGGTTACAGTTACGGGATAGCGGAGGATTACCGGACCACGCGGGGTCCGACCTCACTTCCTTTGAAATATACACCTATACTATGCTGTTCATCGGGAAGATAGTCAAGCGGCGGTAGTTATCCTGCTCATTCGGCCGGGTAACCGCGTCCATTTCTTCCAATAAGAATATTCCCTTCATCCCCTGCCGGATCGGGGAAAAAGCAGCGGGCTTGGCCGGGGACATACCCCGCCGTCCCGCATTATAGGAGTCCAAATTGAAGGTTTAAAGGACTAATCCAACAAAAACGTAATTACATACAAAAAAAGCGGTAATTACTACAAAATTGTCATATGTCTGAGATATGGCGTGGTATGCCTCCGGTCAAGCCCGTACATTCGGCCCTTCCCGCCGGCGGGGCATACGGGGGTGTCCCGGTAAAGACAATGCCTTTGTCCCGGAATTTTCCCCTTGCTGATTCTTTTTTCCG
>JAITKD010000071.1 GCA_031278575.1 Spirochaetaceae bacterium
CGGCACTTTTACGCCGGGTTGTACCGCCACACCAGGCAGGGCCGCTGTCCCAGGCGGCGCTTTCACGCCGGGCTGCGCCGCCGCTCCAGGCAGGGCCGCTGTCCCCGGCGGCGCTTTCGTACCGGGCCGGGCCGCTACGCCGGGCGATACCGTACCCCGGGTGTTTTGGGGGGAATCCGCTACGGGATAATTGTCGGCCCGGATTTGATCGTCATTCACGGCGGTTATCCCTTTATGGATCCTGAAACAGCGCCTTCCATGGTTACGTCATCGGTATCCAGATCTACCCGGATTTTGTCAGCCCTGAATTCATCATCATCTTTATACACTACCGGAAACCCGGAAAGATCCAGAAGTTTTTCCTCCCGCCGGTATACCGCATATTCCGAACGGCATACCATGGTGTCTTTAAAGAGCCGTACCGATATCTGGAAAACGGTAAGTTCCGCCTGATCGTCATATTCTATAAAACGCCCCTTGGCAACTATCTCAGTTTTCCGGTCCTCCAGGGTAGAATCCCCTTCCAGCCGGGCTATTTTTAAGTTCCGATCATACCGAAGCCGCTCGGTAAGAAAAAGAATGTCCTTTTCCTCATCCCTGCCTTGAACATTCCCAAAACATTCGATAAATTGATTATTATCCCCCTGGAGTTCAATCCTGTCCGCTTTAAGGAGCAGGTTATCGGACTTAACCTCGGCATTCCCCGAAAGAACCGTAACTTCTTTACCCGACGCCCGGCTCCCGCTCATGTGATTTGCCCTAAAGGTAAAGGTATCGGCCTTGGCAGGAAGGAGCAAAAAACACCCCAGGATAATAAGAAAGAGGATTTTCATATCGAGGGACGGCATTTGCCGCGGTACGCCGCGGAACAGGGGAAGCGGCCTTCCCAACCGCATGGTTTCACTCAAAATCATTGTAGTTCCTCCGGGAAAATACTGCGGATCCCGGTTGTCTCTCCATCTTTTTCATCATCGTGGATATAAAGACCTTCGACACCCCCGGAAAAAGTCCAGGTTCTACTCCGTAGATCCGCAGAAAATCCCCTGCCGGTAAAGCTCGTCCCATCGGAACGGTATATGTCCACCTCAACACCCTCCTGGCCGGATAGGGAACGTTCCTTGTCCTTCCATTCGATAGTATCGGTCTCTATGATAATATCCTCGGAGTCCACCGATATAGATACTTTCCCGCCCAAACGGATGTCTCCCGAATTAAGATCTACCGTTGCAGAACCTGCATTACCCACGGCGTTTACCGTTTCCCCATGATCCTCAAACTGTTCAAAAGAAAAACTCTTCAATTCCATGACTTGGCGTTTATCATACCGTTCCACCTGTTTAGCCTTAATCCGTGCCACCGGGTCCCCATCCCTCACCCGGACATATTCCGTGTCTTGCATCACCAGATCCGGGTATTCACCCTCCATGGTTGTCATCCCATAATCAAAACTACAGCCCCATAAGGAGAAAAAACTTAATATAATCACCAGTCCTTTAACGAAAGAAAAGGCTCGAAGGAATCTGGAGACCGAATCCCGCCCCATAAACCTACCTTAGAACCTGTTTTCTATCCCGGGCCGCGGCGATAAAGTCCCTGAATAGGGGACTTGCGACGGTAGGCTTGGATTTAAATTCCGGATGGAACTGAACACCCAAACCCCAGGGATGTTCCGGCCATTCGGTACACTCCACCAGGCTTCCATCAGGGGTAAAAGCGGTAAGCAGGAGCCCTGATTCGGTCATTTCCTTACGGTATTTGTTTGAAAACTCATACCGGTGACGGTGCCGTTCAAAGATGCTTTTTGCCCCGTATGCCGCCAGGATCCGGCTGCCCCCTTCCGCCACGGATTCGCTTTTCCCAAGCCGCATGGTGCCTCCGTAATTCTTTACATCTACCTGTTCCTCCAGAAGACTTATTACGGGATGTTTGGTATCCTGGTTGAATTCGGTGGAATCCGCATCCTCCCAGCCCAATACGTTCCGTCCCCAGTCGATAACCATGATCTGCATCCCCAGGCATATACCAAAATAGGGAACCTTATTTTCCCGCGCCCAGGCCGCGGCCCTGACCATACCGTTAATCCCCCGCTGGCCAAACCCACCGGGTACCAGGATGCCGTTTATTTCAGCCTCCCCGCCGCCCCCCAGGACATTTTCCGGGGGATCCGACCCTTCCAGCCGGGAAGAATCGATTTTAACCAGTTCAACCTCTACCCCGCAGGCCAAACCCGCATGGAACAGGGCCTCGTACACCGATTTGTACGAGTCATGGAGGTCCATATATTTACCCACGATACCGATCCGGACCTTCCCCTTCCGGGTCTTAAAACGTTCCATCATGGAATACCAGGGGGCAAGATTTGCATGCCGGCTCTCAACCCCCAGTCTTTTGAGTACCACCTGGTCCAGTTTTTGCTCGAAAAAGATCAAAGGTATTTCATAAATTGTAGTATCCACATCATAAGAAGTAAATACCGCATCGGGGGCCATGTTGGTAAAAAGGGCGATTTTCCGGCGGGTCGGCTCATCCAGCATCACCGGCGCCCGGCAGATGAGTACATCCGGCTGAATTCCCTGTTCCTGCATGGCCTTTACCGAGTGTTGGGTGGGTTTGGTCTTGAGTTCTCCCCCGGCAACCTCGGGGATCAGGGTCAGGTGGACCGAAATGGCGTTAGTTTTGCCCGATTCATGAATAAGCTGCCGGGCGGCCTCCAGAAAGGGGATAGACTCAATATCCCCTACGGTACCGCCGATTTCCACGATCACCACATCGGTATCCGGGTCTTCCCGGGACGCCGCCAGGATCCGGCTTTTTATCTCGTCGGTAATATGGGGAATCACCTGGACGCAGCGTCCCAGGTACCGTCCTTCCCGTTCTTTGCGGATCACCGAGTCGTAGACCTGGCCCGTCGTAATGGAATTGGTCCGGGAGAGAAGCCCCGAGGTAAACCGGGCGTAATTCCCCAGATCCAGATCGGTTTCGGCCCCGTCATCGGTAACATAAACCTCCCCGTGCTGGTAGGGACTCATGGTTCCGGCATCCACATTGATATAGGGATCACATTTAACCATACGGACATTAAGTCCCCGGCCCTCAAGCAACGCCCCCAAAGAAGAAGCCGCCACCCCTTTACCGAGACTTGAACATACGCCCCCTGAGACAAAAATAAACTTATTCATGTAACCGCATTATCCCGGACCTTCGCCCTTTCGTCAACACTCCCTCAAAATAAAGAGAGAATCCTAAAAACCGTTAAAAATAAGGTCCCCCATGGTTCCTTTATTAATATTATCGGCTAATTTTTGAGAATATAGATTGACAGTAATTAATCCAATTCTTACTATAGTAGTATGGCTGATGATGTGTTTTTTACTGATGCCGATTTTGAGATGTACCGGAAGCTTATTTATAATGAGAGTGGTATCCATTTTACGGCAACAAATCGTTCTATTCTGGAAAGCAGGCTGAAGGAAAGGCTCCGGGACAAGGGGCTCCCTTCGGTACGGATTTATTTTGATACAATCTCCAAAGATAAAGAAGAACTTAAAAATTTTCTTGATTCCATTACCACTAATTTAACCCGATTTTTTCG
>JAITKD010000093.1 GCA_031278575.1 Spirochaetaceae bacterium
GTCATTTCCGAATGACGAAGCGGCGATGAAGCTGATTTTCACGGGCTTGAAAAACATATCCAAAAAATGGACAAGGCCGGTACGGGATTGGGGTGCGGCCCTCAATCAATTTGCAATCATTTACGGGGAAGATAGGGTTCCCCTATGATGTACCGTTTACACAAAAAAAATTACAGGATCGTCATATTCCCCTCCAATTTGCCTTTATCGACCTCTTTCCCTCTCTCTTTTAGTTCTTTTTATATGCGCTCACCCTGGTACGCATATTCCAATTCAACTACATCATGTCTTATCCTGATACTATACCTTCCTGTCTTCTCATTTTTCCTGACAACAAGATATTTATCAAACTCGGCCTTGAACCGGCAGTCAAGCGGATCTGTCTTCGCCAGGGCAGCCAGAGACGCCAGCCATACAGACTATTCTTTACCTGCACCGCCTTCACCATGTTATAGTACAGGTGGGCATATACCGGGCGTCTCCCTTCCCAGTCAATCCGGCGTACCAGCCCCTGAATACTTTCAGGTTCAAAGAATGCCTGCGAAACTTCCTGTTACCAAAACCGAGAATTATGCACTCCTACGTTTAGCGAAACTTTTTCTTGAGGAACCGGATGCCGCGTACCTGCGGTACGAAAATTGGGCGCGTCCGGGTCTGTGGGGGTTCCGGGCGGGTAACCGCCCGGTTCTACCCGGCGGGGCGGGGAATAGCGGCGGCGCTTGGGATACGGTACGGAAACAGCCCCCCCTTCTTACGGTTGTTCTCTATGTTCACGGGGCGCGATTCGCGCGCGGTTAACGCCCCCTTCGCCTGCCGGTATACTATCTTTCGTCCCCGAGCCCGGATAAGCGGCGTTCATCCGCTTGGGCGGGGCCGTAGCAACCGTCTTTTCCACCGAAAACCGAGGTAAACTGAGCATTACTGACCCCCGGTAAAGCCGGGTTTACCCATTTTAATTAATCCGGTAATGTGTTATGGTGTTTCTTATTATAAATATCCTCAGTCATGCAAAAGGCGGCAAGTAAACTATAATGACTCGGGAATACCGTTTTACCTTTGGTCAATTTTTATCCCAGGTCCATCTGCAAAAAAAAATACCCCCGGCGGATGCTATCTTGCGCCATACCAATACGGTTTCGGCTTCCCGGTCCATCCTGGTGTGCGATACCCACACCCGCGCTATAGCCCTCGGAATCCGGGGGAATTTGGATATTCCCCTCTGCGTACTCTCCCCGGGGGAAACCGCCAAGGGATGGCCCGCGGTTGAACAGATCCTGACCACGGCAAAAGAGGGGGGGCTCGGCAGGGACGGTCTTTTTATAGCCGTAGGGGGAGGGGTCGTGAGCGATCTCGCCGCCTTTGGGGCGTCCGTTTTTATGCGGGGCTGCAAGCTCTGTATCGTCTCCACCACCCTTCTGGGAATGGCCGACGCCGCCCTGGGAGGAAAAACGGGATTTGACCTCCTGGGTATAAAAAATCTTGTAGGGACCTTCTATCCCGCCGGGCATATTTACCTGCCCCTGGAAACCCTGACTACCCTGCCCCGGCGGGAATGGAAATCCGGTATGGCGGAACTTATCAAGACCGCCCTGCTGGACGATGGGGAGATGGTTAATACCCTCAAGAACCTGGGGGATGAATTTCTCCGGGGGGATCTTTTACCCAAGTACGAGGAACCGCTCTTTGCGCTTATTGCCGCCTCCGTAAAAATTAAGGGGCGAATTGTTGAAGCGGATCCTCAAGAGACCGGTACGGATCGGGCGCTGCTCAATTTAGGCCATACCTTTGCCCATGCCCTGGAATCGTCCGCCGGGCTGGGAAACCTGTCCCACGGCGAGGCGGTGGCCTGGGGCCTTGTCCGTTCCGGTGAATTAGGCCATCATCTGGGTATTACCCCCCGGGAACGGGCCGTAGAAATTACCGGTTTAGTCCGCTCGTTCGGGTATGAGATCGCCGCGCCCCATCCCAAAATGGGGGATAAAAAAAATTTTATGACCGCCCTCAGGGGTGATAAAAAGCAAAAAGCCGGGAAATTGCGTTTTGTACTTCCCGCTTCCCGGGGCGCCCTGGTCGTCGAAGATGATTTAATTGAACCGCGTTCTTTAGTATCCCTCATTAACGGAGAATATGCCCTATGCTATTAAAAAGACGGTGGTTTTTCATATTTTTTGTATGCCTGCGGCTCTCCTTCCTCTATGGTCAAGAGGAAGAAGGGATAGACAGGACCCGATCTGTTGAGGCGCCCCGGGGGCCGGATTCCGAAATTCCGGTAAACGGGGGGGACGGATCACAAACCGTTTATTATATACGAACCGTAAATTTTGACGTCCGGGGGAGAACCACCGTATCGGCGTTAATGAAAAACGGGGAATTTGTCCTGGGGGAAATCGTTAACGGGGAGAAAAACCTTGAACAGTATATACGCGATAAAACCCAGCTCCTGCTCAACCAGCGGGTCCTTGAGGAAGTTCATATTGCGTATACTCCTGCCGGGGCCGATAAAAACGGCCTGATACCGGTGGACCTCTCCGTTACGACCGTGGACACGCGGAACGTTATCATCCTTCCCGAACCCAAATACGATTCAAATTCCGGTTTTGAACTTACCTTCAAAGCCCGGGACTATAATTTTCTCGGTACCATGACCCCCCTGCGGCTCGATCTGGGATATGTATACAACGAAAAAGACCAGCAGGGGGTCCTCCTGGGTATTGATTCGGATATTCCTTTTCGGGCATTTGGTTACAACTGGAATTTGAATTTTGATAATGAATTGAATTATACCGAGGGAACCCCCCTTTATTATAAGAACGTTACCGGCCTTTCCCTGGACCTTCCCTTTAAAATGACCACCGTTACCTTTGGGTTTAACCAATTTTTCCTGGTGAATGAAGAGAATAATACCGCCGACGCTCTTGATGACGGCCCCTATTTCCAAGAGCATTGGTATATGTCCAGCGAAGTTTACACCCAATGGAAAATACCCCTGGGTATCACCGTCGGCGGCTTTGGCCCCTTAACCTATACCCCAAAATTGGCCGGCGCCATAAATTATCGCCCCTACGGGGATTTGGGGGAATACCGGAAGGGTCCCGCCGTTACCCCCAGTCAATCCTTGGGGTTTGGTAAAATAGACTGGATAGGAAATTACCGGAAAGGACTTGATGTTTCCCTGCAAAATTCCAATACCTATAATATAGGCAGAGCCGGTTGGGAAAACAGCATTTCCTTTTCCGCAATAGGCCATCTTCCGGTTTCCGAGGATCTGGGAGTTTCCGCCCGGCTTATGTACCGGCATTGGTTTTTTGACTCGAAGGCTATACCGGCCGTTTATAAAAATGAATATTTTTACGTGTATACCGACGGCGGGGACGTACTGCGGGGGATTAAAAACAACCGGCTGCCGGTACATTATATGTTGTCCCTCAATATGGACTTTCCGGTGCGGCTTTTCCGGTTTGTTCCCTCCGAATGGTATAATAACCCTAAATTCCACTTTTTTGATTTTGAACTCCATGGGTCGCCCTTTATTGATATAGCCCTGGCGGAGGATCCGGTAAATGACCGAAGTTTTTCGTTCAAAAACATCCTGGCCGCCGGTGGAGTGGAAGTCATTGTTTTTCCCCTGGCCATGCGGAGTTTCTATTTGCGGTTGAGCCTCGGTACGGATATGCGGGAATTATTGAGAACCGGCAGGTTTTTTCCCAGCGGCAACCGGGAATTATATATCGGGGTGGGTCATTATTATTAATGCGGTTATTACCCGGCCCCCGAAGAAATGGCGGCTACCGCAGCCTATGTACCGATAACCCGCGCATTGGAAGCCGGGGGCCATACCCCGGAGCTTGCGCTAAACGCGCCCCACAAAAATTTTAAGCGGAAATTGAAATTTCCGAACCCTTTACTAAAGCAAAACGGCGGATCAATCCCCTATAGTATCCATGAGATCATTACGAGTATTAAAACAAGGGGTTTGGTACGAAATCCGTACCCGCGTCAACAACCGGGAACCGTTGTTCCGTGGCGATAAGGCGTTGGCGTTGTTCGCCAAGGTGTTCCGGGAGACGGAACTCCGGTTCGTTTTCGAGGTTCGCGGGCTGCGCCTTACCGATGACTGGCTGACGTTTTACATTAAGCCGGCGGACGGGCTGGAGCTTCCGGCTATCATGCAGTGGTTAAAGCAGGTGTTCGCCCAACGATACAACCGCCTGGACGGCCGGATCGGGCATATATGGGGAGACCGGTACGGGTCGTGGCTACTGGAGGGGGAGCCGCCGCCGGAGGAAGAGGAGGCCGGAGCCGGGCGGGGGGATACGGACCCTGGGGTCAGACCCTGGTACGGGAAATGGGCGATCCAAGCCGCTTTTCCGCCTCTATTCCCCCGTCCCCCCGCCCCGGCCCCCGGATAAGCGGCGTTAATCCGCCCGGGGTTCCGTAGCAACCGTCTTTTCCACCGTAAACCGAAAACGCTTACGGAAAAGGTCTGTCCTAAACCGGGTAAAATCTGCATTGCGGGTCGCGTGAAGAGCTTGCCCCGGGGTTCTTCATGGGACCGCCGCCGCGCCGCCCAGGATCGTGTACAACCTGATGAGCCGGTCAAGATACCGCGCCGGACCGCCGGCTGCTCCGGGGAGGAGCATGATTTCGCGCTATTGACAAATCTCCGATCCGGTATTATACCATTCTAAGAAATTCTTGGAGATTTTTGTTTTCAGGGAATTCCAAACTATTTTTGCGGAGGAGTATTATGAAACGGACAGGAATAGTGTTGTTCGGTATGCTTATCCTGCTGGTTTTGGCCGCGGGTAATGTCTGGGCTACCGGCAGTCAGCAGGCGGGAAATACGGTTTATGTTTTCGGGCCGACCCCGGATCACGGCTGGACCGGATCGGCGGCGCGTTTCGCGGAGGAAAAGATCGCCCAGTTAAACGGGGCGGGGGGAAAATACACCTATGTATTCCGGGCGGCGGGTTCTCCGGACGCCCAGATCCAGCAGATCGAGGCTATGTTGGCGGAAAGCAAAAAACCCGCAGGAGTGGTCATTCAGGCCAGCGACAATATGGTCCAGGCCGCGGTGGAACGGATCGCCCAGGCGAATATTCCCCTTATTCTGTTTGACCGCCTTCTTGACGGAACAAGCCCCCTGATCCGGGAAAAGATGCTTATCGCCATGAGCGCCGATAACTACGCCATCGGCGCGGGCGCCGCGTATTACATGGTGGAAAAGGGCCTTACCCCCGGGGAGGCGATCTGGGAGCTTCCCGGAGACAATTCCGCGGTAAGCGTCGAACGGGGCACGGGTTTCCGGGAGTTCCTCACGGGAGCCCGCCCCTTTAACGATGATCAGGGACGGGCCCATACCATCGCCGCCGACAAACGGTGGACCGACGCCCAGATCCGCAGCGCCATTACCTCTTCACAGGTGGCTAACTGGTCCCGGGACAACGCCAAAACCTACTTTGAATCCTACATTACCGGCAAGACCCCCCAGACCATGGCAAAATGGCTGTGGACCATGGACGATGAGTTTGTGATGGGAATTCTGGAATTACTCCAGACCCCGGCCAAGGCCGCGGAAAACGCCCTTTTTGAATCCACCGTCAAGGTTATCACCGGCTGCGGCGGCCTCACCGCCCTGTACGATGTCATGGGCAGGACCAAGGCCGCCGCGGGGAACCAGCTCTACCAGCCCGACGGAGTGGCCATCATGAGCCCCACCTGCCGGCCCGGATTTTTTATTGACGCCATCCAAATGATGGAAGACGCCCTCAACGGCAAGGACATTTCGGTCTATTACACCGATAAGGCCGCGAAACGGTTCCATGAACCGCCCCACCTGGTGGATACGGCGAGCTGGGCGGCGAACAAAAACAACCCCAGTTGGCGCGGGTTTGATTAACCTAAGGGCTTTGCTGTAATAGCGTTGTTCAAAAACTTCAGTTTTTGGAACAGGCTCAAATGTTCCACGTTTTGCGGGACTTGTTCGGGAACCATGGGGTTCTTGAACAAGTCCGCCAAAGAACTTCGCGGTTTTTGCGGGGTTCTTGGTTGAAGGGGAACGGTGTCCGGGGTTGTCAACTTCAGGTTTGACGCATACGCCTTTTCGGTTAATTTAAATTTCGGCTTTTCAGTCGCTTCATGAGGACTTTATGACTGCGCTTTCAATGAAACACATCTCTAAATCTTTTTTCGGGGTGCCTGTCCTGAGTGATGTCAGTTTTGAGGTTGCGGAAGGGGAGGTTCATGCCCTGCTCGGCGAAAACGGCGCGGGGAAATCCACCCTGATGAACATCCTTGGGGGGGTGTATACCAAGGATTCAGGAACCGTGGAGGTGAACGGCGTCAACCTGGGAAACGCCTCGGTAACGGATTCGGAGAAGGCGGGGGTCGCCTTTGTCCACCAGGAACTCAACCTCTTTAATGATCTTTTGGTTTTTGAAAATCTTTTTTTGGGTAAAGAAATTCTCTATAAGACCCGGACGTTAAACAAACGGGCCATGATCGCCCGATCCCGGGAATTGTTTGACGACCTGGGGGTAACGATCAATCCCAAAGCCCTGGTGGCGGATCTGGAGACCAGCCAAAAACAGCTCCTGGAAATCGCCAAGGCATTGGATGCCAACGCCAGGCTTATCATCCTGGATGAGCCTACCACCGCCCTTAATACTTCGGAAATCGATCACCTTTTTTCTATTGTCAGGCGTTTGCAGAAAAAAAAGATCACCTTCATTTTTATTTCCCATAAGATGCCCGAGGTCTTTACCATCGCGGATCGCTATACGGTGCTGCGGAACGGTTTTTTTGTTAAAACCGGAAGGATCGGCGATACCACCCCCCAGGAGCTTACGGTTTCCATGGTGGGGCGGGAGGTTCTGGACAAGGAAATATACGCCCATCGCGATCTGGGCGAAGTGGCGCTGAAACTGGATAATGTTTCCGGGCCCGGGTTTTACGACATATCCTTCACGGTACGTAAGGGTGAGATAATCGGCCTTACCGGCCTGGCCGGCTCCGGGGCAAGTAATCTGATTCAAGCCATGTTCGGGGTCATTCCCTTCAGCGGCGGGCGGTTTACCGTATTCGGAAAAGAAGCCCGCCGGCACAGCATCCACCGGGCCATGAAGGCTGCCCGGATCGGTATGGTGTCCACAAACCGTAAGGAAAATTCGATCCTGCCGTTTATGCAGATATTGGAAAACGAATATATATCGGAACATACCCTGTCGGGCCGGATTCAGCATATTTTTATAAAGCGGGAAGCGGCAAAATACCATCGGTACAAAGAGATGTTGAATATCAAAGCCCCTTCTTACCGGGAGCTTATCACCAGTATGTCCGGAGGCAATCAGCAGAAGATCATTTTGGCCCGGATCCTCAATACCAACGCGGATATTTTTTTGATGGATAATCCTACTCAGGGCATTGATGTGGGCGCCAAGGGTGAAATTTATAAATTGATTCTGCAATTATCCGAAGGGGGAAAGACCGTCCTGGTGAACACCCTGGAAATTCCTGAAATTGAAAAAGTGGCGGATCAGTGTATCGTATTTTATCACGGTAAAATCCATGCCATATTGGACAGAAACCATATTAACGAAACCACCGTAATGCTGCATGCTACCGGAGCGGTACCGCCGGCGGGCGTGTCTAATGGAGTAAGAGATGAGTAATACCGACACCGGACCCGTGATTGCCTCTAAACGGGGGCATGTGGGAAACCGCATTCTCAGCCTTTGGGAACAATACAATTATGTGGTTATTTTTATCGCTATCCTTATTGCCTATGTAGTCGTAGCCAAAAATCTTACCTGGGGCGGCGTTATGTTGATGCTCCGGCAGAGCGCGGTCATCGGTATTATGGGGTTCGGTATGGCCCTGGTTATTCTGGTCGGCGATATAGACCTTTCCATCGGCTCCGGCCTGGTGCTGATCTCGGGGCTTACGGTAATGGTTTTTAATGCCACGGGCAGTATTTTTATCGCCCTCCTCGCCGCTTTGGGGCTTGGGGTCGCGGCGGGTTTTTTTAACGGTATTCTGGTGGGACTCGCCAAGATGCCGCCCTTTATCGTAACCCTGGCCACGATGTTGATTTTCCGGTCCATGGCCCTGTATATCAGCCATTCAAGGCTCTATGAGCTTGATCCTTCCCAGGCTGCTTTCAGCTTGTTCCATTACCAGTTCGGTAATTCACCGGTCTTGTCCATCCCCATCGTGGGTATCGTATTCCTGCTGGTGGCTTTTGCCTGTATCTATATGTGTACCTCCACAAAGTACGGAAAAAAAATCTACGCCCTGGGCAGCAACGCCAAGGCCGCAAAGCTCGCCGGTATAAACACCGAATGGCTCAAGGTTTCCCTTTTCGTCCTTTGCGGCCTTTTGGTCGGCTTCGCCTCCTTTATCAATGTCGCCATGAACCGGAGCGTCTCCCCCGCGACCACCGGGGTGAGTTTTGAAATGTACGCCATCGCGGGTATCGTCCTGGGGGGGATCAGTATGTCCGGCGGCAAGGGTAAGGTGGCGGGGATCATCTTTGGCACCCTGTCCTTTACTTTGGTAAGCCGGATAATCGACGCCTTTGAGTTAAGCACGGAGATCAACAATACCGTTAAGGGGGTTATCCTCCTTTTGGCCATTGCCCTTCAGATGATCAAAAAACGTTCAAAGGAATAGGGTAAATCAAAGGGCCCGGAGGGCTGTTTCAATGGCGTCAACGGCCGAATCCGGGGTTGAGGCCCCGGCGCTGAGGCCGACTACGGCATAACGTCCGATTTCCCGGGGAATTTCCCCCTCGTTTTCCACAATCCATGCGGGTGTACCCCGGGACCGGGCGATGGAGAGGAGCCGCCGGGTGTTGGCGGAAGTTTTGCCCCCGGCTATGATCACCGCCTCTGTCTGGCCGCAGAGTTCCTTCAGGGCGTTTTGCCGGTCCCGGGTGGCCCCGCAGATAGTGTCAATGATTTTGAGTTTCGGAAACCATTTCCGAATCCCCTCCCCTATGGCCGCGTATTCATCGGCGGATAGGGTGGTCTGGGCCAAAAGGGCGGCCTTGGCCGCAGGGCTTTGACGGCAGCGTTTTTCCGCCGCCGCTTCCGCTTCCCGGGGGCAGGCCGCCACCACACAATCCGGCGCGTACCCCGTGATGCCGATTACTTCCCCGTGATCTTTTTCACCGGCTAAAAAAAGGCAATACCCCGCCCCGGTTAAAGCACGGGCCTTCATTTGGCTTGCCTTGACCCGGGGGCAGGTGGCGTCCCGTATCCGGGCCCCGGCGGCAAGGAGCTTTTTTTCCACCTGGGGGCTTACCCCATGGGCCCGGATAAGGACCGTTGCCCCGGTAAGATCCCCCTCCGCCTTTTCGAGGATTTCTACCCCCCGGTTCTTCAACGCCTCCAGAACCTGGGGGTTATGGATCAAAGGGCCCAGGGTATATACCGCCTTGGAAACATCCGCCGCCTCATCCAGGGCTAATTTTACCGCCCGGCGCACCCCCATACAAAAACCCAGCACCCGGGCCCGGATCACCTTCACCGGGCGGTCTTCTTGTTAAGCCTTTGACGGTACGGGCACGGTTCCGGCGGTTGTTTTTTTTGCCCGCCGTTTAAGGACCGCCCGCTCCCAAAAGCTGGTGAATCCCGAGGCGATAAATATGGTCGAGTAGACCCCGGAAACCATACCCACGAGGAGGGCCAGGGCAAAATCCCTCATCGAACCGGTGGTAAAAATAAAGAGGGAAAGGACCGCCAGCATGGTGGTTACCGTGGTGATGACGGTCCTGCCCAGGGTTTCCGAGAGGGACCGGTCCAGAATATTGACAAAACTATCGTCGGGATAAATCCGCCGGGTCTCCCGGATCCGGTCGAAAATAACGATGGTATCGTTGATGGAGTACCCCAGGATGGTCAAGATAGCGGCGATGGTGGTGGTGTTGAATTCCATCATGTTCCAGGTGATAAAGGTTACCATGATCAGGGCGTCGTGGGCTATGGCAAGGACCGCGCCGATGGCAAATTGAGGCTTAAACCGGATCGACGAATAGATGAGGATCAAGAGGAGGGTAAGGCCCATGAGGAGCCCCGCCTGATCGGTCAACTGTTTGGAAAACCGGGATCCCACATAATCGGACCGGGTAACCGCCACCCCGCCGGAGCCGAAATTCGTTTCCAGGGCGCTGATTATCTTTTCCGCGGGAACCCCTTCTTTGTTGTTTACCTCACGGTCCTCCATCCGTATCATAAACCGGCGCTCCCGGCTTTCCCCCAAGACCTGGACGGATACCGTACCCAGGGAAACCAGGGCGATCCTGACCTCATCAATACCGATGGCGGGGGCGTTGGGGGGAAGATAATGAACCACGTAGGGGATGGAACTGAGCAGGGGATTTCCCTGGGCGCTTTGAATCAGGGACAGGGAAGGGATGCTGCCCAGGGAAGGCTCTTCCGCCGCCGCAAGGCCCTCCACGTTTTTACCCCGGATTCCCCCGAGGAGGGCGCCGATGGTCCCGTACTCGGCATAGGGGAATGAATGGGTTGTCCCTTCAACCCCGGAACCGGAGATAACGATATACAACCCGGCTCGATCCATGGAAACCGACGCATTCCCCAACCCCGTATAGGTCAGACTAAAGGCGGTGGGGGCGAACTGCACTTCCTGAATGAGTCCGGCCTGGAAATCAACGCCCAGGTTAAACCCGCCCAGAATCACATAACCGATGATCCCCAGGATTATCAAAACCGCCGATAGTATGGCGGCGGGGAAAAAGGCTTTGGAAAAATGCACGATACGTTTCATCCCTTGATCCTCCAACTGACGCTGACCTTTTTGCTGCCCAGTACGTCCGTACCAAAATCAAATATAAGCCGGGATACAAAAAGGGCGGTAAATACCGAAGAAAACACCCCGATGGCAAGGCTCACCGCAAAGCCCTGGATGGGCCCGGACCCAAGCTGAGAGAGGAACAGGGCCGCGATAAAGGTGGTTATATTAGAGTCCATGATGGCCCAAAAAGCCTTATTGAACCCCGCGTCCACCGCCGCTTTCCGGCTTTTCCCCAGGAGGAGTTCCTCCTTCATCCGTTCAAAAATAATTACGTTGGCGTCCACCGCCATGCCGATAGTCAAAATAAATCCGGCTATACTCGGCAGGGTCAGGGTAAAATTAAAAGCCGAAAGCACGCTAAACATCAGGTAAATATTGAGGATCTGGGCAATGACCGCGTTGATCCCGGCGATCCGGTAATAAAACAGCATGAAGATCATCACCGCCACGAGGCCGCCGATGAGGGCGTAAAGCCCCTGACGGACCGTATCCTCCCCCATGGAAGCGCCAATAGCCTGCTGGGTTACTACCTCCAATTCTACCGGAAGGGCCGCGGTCCGCAGGGTAAGGGCTATATTATTGGCTTCTTCCTGGCCGAACCCGGTGAGGCGTACCGCTTCCCGTATGGCGGTGGTGATGGTAGCCTGGGATTTAACCCGGTCATCCAATACGATGGACAGGGGCTCCCCCACATGGGCCGAGGTAAGCTGATAGAAGATTTCACCCCCCGCGGAATCCAGCATAAAAGTAACTTCCGGTTTACCATCCAGGGAATTCCGCTCGACGATGGCGCTCTGGATATGGTTTCCATCCAGGCCCACTTCCTTTTTGATCGCCGTATATCCGGTAAATTCATCAAGGCCGTATTGATCTTTGCCGTAGACCCCCCGGATAACCACATCGGAGGGTATGATGGTGGGATCCAAGAGGTTCCCTTCGGTATCAAAGGTCGTGGTGGGATGGGAATTGTAATACGCGTTAAAGGCGGAAGACGCGTCCCTATCCACAAGATGAAAGGCCAAATTCCCCTTGCCCATAATGATGGAATTGATCCGCTCCGGGTCCGCGGCGCCGGGAATTTCCACGTAGATCTGGTCCGATCCCTGACGGCGGATAACCGGTTCGGTAAGGCCGAAACGGTCAATCCTGCTGTTAAGGACCTCCAGGGCCTGGTCCATCGCTTCGGTCCGGTCCGCTTCGGTCAATGTCCGGCCGAGCCGCTCTTCCCGGGTAGTCAAATCGGTCTGCAAAACAATACTCATCCCTCCGGAAAGATCCAATCCAAGCTGAACGGCGTTTTTCTGGAGGTCCTTGAGATCAAAATATCTTTCCCGGTAATACGTTTCGACCGCATCCAGGGCTTCCTGCTCTCCTGAGAAGGAAGACAGCGCCGCCCTGGCGTCCCATTCGGGGGGATCGGCGGTTTTGGTGTCCTTACGGATCTTTTTTGCCTGGGCTTCTAAAAATTTTAAACGTTCCGGTACTTCTTCCCCGGCCCGGGCCGCTTCAATCAGTTCCCGCAAATCCGCCCGGGCCGTTTGGGAGGCGTATAATTTGATCTGCTCCCGGGAACCCAACGCCAGGGCCTGATCTTCTTTTTTTTCAAGAAAATACCAACGGATGGTTGGAAATAAAAAAACAAAACACACCACCATCGTTATAAGGATGATGAAGAACCGATACCGTTTACTCATGCCGCTACTCCACACATAACGTTTTTATGAATCCGGGCCTTGCGCCGGTTTTACCGGATTTTACATTGCGGTTATATCAAAACTTCCGTTTTGATATAACCACCGTAGATTAAGAGAAAAAGCGGGCCGGCCCGGGTTTGAGCCTAACCGCTTTCTTCAAGACACGTTTTTAAACCGGCTCGGTTGTTTCCGGGGTTTCCCCTGAGCCGTCTTCCGTTTTGGATCCGTTCCCGGAGGATTCCGCTTTTTTATCTTCGATTTTTTCTTTCTCGGCCTTACCGGCGGTTACGACCGAGGAAACAGCGCTGCGGCTGAATTCAATCTTGGTGTTTTCATCCACCTTAACCACCACCGAAGCCTCCTTCACGCTCTGGATTACCCCGTGAATACCGCCGATGGTAACGATTTTATCTCCCTTTTTGATGGCTGACAGCATACGCTGCGTTTCTTTTTGTTTTTTATTCTGCGGCCGGATGATGAGAAAGTAAAAAATCGCGATGATCAGGGCAAAGGGTATCAGGGTAGTAAAAATATCACCGCCGCTCCCGGTTCCTCCCGGAGCCCCCATCAAAAGAGAAAAAACAAAGGTATTCATACAATAACTTCCTTAAAAAACTGGATTGTTAAATACGGTATCATGGGGAGAAGATAATATCAAGGGGCATTAAGCGCCGTCCGGCGGCCCGGTCAGTTACCGGTCGGGGGTAGAATCGCCGCCATTACAAAATGACCGCCCGTTTTACCTCCACCGGGAAAACGCCAAAAAGACGATCCAGGGAAGAGGAGGCGGTATACGCGGTTCCGGCGGCTTTGTTGTATAACTCCGCCACAATGTCTATTTCTTCGGGGTTTTGGGAAAAAACCGCCGATGAATAAGCCGCCCGGAAAAGCCCTTTTTCGGCTAATTCCCGGGTTGAAAAGGCGCCGTACCGTTTTTTTGCCTGACCGTCGACGATTGCCGCGGGTCCGTCATAGCCAATGGTAAAAATAAAATCCGTTCTGGATAACATACCCTGCCCTTTCCCGGTTAATCGGTGGGAGAAAAATTATCCGTTCCTACCCCGCAGAGGGGGCAGACCCAATCCGGGGGCAGTTCCTCAAAGGGGATGCCCGGTTTAATCTCCCCCGCGGTATCTCCCTGGGCGGGATCATAAATATACCCACATACATCACAAATATATTTTTGCATGATCATTCCTTTGGTTACAAGTATATAGTCTTTATCCGTCAAACGCCAGTGTTTTTTTATTTTTTAATCGGCGGCGGTACCTAAAAGCGCGCTGTATTCAGCCTCGTAACGCCGCAGTTGGGGGTTTTCCGGGGCCAGCGCCAGGGCCTGTTTCAGGTAATACACCGCCCGGCGTTCGTCCCGGCGGCGGTGGTAAATTTCAAACATGGCGGTGAGGGCAAAAAGATTCCGGGGTTCCTCGAAAAGACTGGACCGGAGATCGTTCATTATTAATTCTTCATTAGTTTGCAGACGGCTTCTGAGGTAATAGAACCTGCTTTTTAAGGATCCCCCGGGCAGGGAATTGAGCCGGCTTTCTATCATTTGACTCGCCTCACTTCGCCTTCCTACACTAATCAGGGCGAAAATATAGGCGACAACCCCTTCTTCATCGGCGGGATTCCGTTCGTAAAGTTCCTGGGCATAGGCCAGGGCCTGGGAATTGTTCCCCAATCCCCGTTCAACCCGATAGGCAAGAAGCAGGTCCCGGGAAGAACGCCGCTCCGAAAGGAGCCTTTTCAAATAGGATTCCGCTTCGTTCCAGGCTTCCCGGCGGATAGCGTCCTCTACCTCCAGGCTTACCACGGTTAAGGAGAGGGAGCCCTTTTTTAAGAGCCCCTGAAGCAGTTCCCGCCCTTCAGCCTGATCCTCCGTCCGGATGGAACCCATGAGAAGCCGGGTCGCATAAACCGCGGCTTCCTCATCGTCGGGGTTTGCCCGGAGGATGGATCTGAGGTAGTTCAAGGCGGCGTCCCGGTTCCGGTACCCCTCGGCCTGAACCTGGGCGCGGAGGAAAAGGTACAGCCGGTTATTGACATTTGCGGCGGCGTAGAGATCCAG
>JAITKD010000157.1 GCA_031278575.1 Spirochaetaceae bacterium
GTCCTGGCCGCGGTATTAACCCAAAATTTCGACGACGACCCTATCGACGAATATATCATAGCCTGCCGTAACCTTTTGGAATTGGAAGGCCCCGTCTCTATCACCTATATTGATACGGATCCGTTTTCCGGGGAGTATAAAAGAATTTGGAGCGCCCCTACGGCGGCAACCCGGCCGGGGACTATCTCGTTGTTTACCCTGGATATTATCGGAGATCAGGGGATCTCCATCGTCCTCAGCGGGCTGAACGGCGCCGGGGAAGAGACCCTGACCGTTTTGAGAAAAAATAATTTTTCACCCCCGGCGGATACCCCTCCCCAGGAGGCAGACCGGCTTGAGACGGCCCAGCCCTTCAACAAGATCGCGGAGCTGCGGACCGATGGTTTTATTTCCATATTAGAGGCGGAGCGTCCCCAGGGGCAGCCCTGTACCATCGCGGCCTATAGCCGGGATTACGGATCTTCCAATGACCTGGATCGGGTGGAGATTATGTATGCCTATAATCCGGTAAACGAATGGTATGAACAAAGCCGATATACCAAGGTACCGGGCGCCCAGATAGAACAGCGCCGGGTCCGGGAATTGTTAAGCGGTAATGCCGAAACCTTTGAACAATATATTGAGGGACTCTGGTATTTTGTTAATTCCCAGGGTATGCCGGAGCAGGAGCAATACATTTATTTTGATTGTTCCAATAAAGAAATTATTTTCTACGGTGATGAAATCGAACAAATTTTTATCTGGCGGAATTCAACGCCGACCAAGTACGGATTGTATCTGTCAACCCAAAACAGTTCGGTAACCACCCTGAAACGTTCTATCTTTATTGAGCTTGAATCCCTGGATAATTTGCGGATCCGGGTTACCGAAGACGTACAACTTAAAATCGGGATCAGCGCCCCCTGGGACGGGGTTTACCGGAAGGCGGGTTCCTTTAAAGAAAAAGAAGCGGAATTTCATTCCATTCCCCCCTACATTGAAGGGGTATACGACGGGTCCATCGGAAAACTCACGTTTAACAAAGACGGAGTCTATGAATTATCCAATGCGAATTCCTATAAGAAGGGCAGCTACACCTTTTTTCTTATAGCCGGGGAAGTTTTATTGGAATTACGCCCCCAATATGCCGGGATAAACCGGGATGTTTACCAGGTCCAATATCCGGACGGGGAAACAGGGGAAAACAACCTCTTCTCCCATGATACCCTGACCCTTACCCGGATCCGTTTGAGTACCCGGGGTATTCAGTCCCTTCATGAGCCGGCGATTTTCCTGACCCTGAACAGGGATAAATCGCTTTTGGCCGGTTACTGAAATACCGGAAAGGATTCAAATCCGGCGTCCTTTAGTTGGATGATGGTCCTGCCCATGTCATTTCCGGCAGGCACGGTTACCGCCCAATAGCCGGTACCCTTTACCCCGCGGGGGGTGATATCCGCCTGAAATCCGGCGCGTTTAAGCCGTTCCGCCAGGGCCCGGGCATTTTCCGCACGGCTAAAAAGACCGGTTTGCAAAATCACCGGGGCGGCCCCTTCGGCGGTTTCCCGGACCCGGGGGCTTTGGTCCGCCGGACTCAATGGGACCCGCGGGCTTTCCCCGGCGGCGGCCAGGGTGAGGGCCTCCCTTCCGGGAAAAAGGAACCATAATGCCAGGGGGACGGCGCTTACGGCGCCGTCGGCACTTCCCGCGATACGGGCCTCGGGGCTTCCGGGACATTCGGTAAGGAGCCGGGACTTATACCGGGAATCCCCGGAAATTTTCCACTGGGTATAATAAAGGGCGGCTTTATATTCACGATAAGCGGGATCCCCAACCAGGACCGCCAGGGCGGAAATATCTCCGGAACGGAAGGCTTTGATTTGGGCGTCCAAATACCGGGCATGACGGAGTATCCCGGCATCCTTGCCGGTAAGTAAAACCCTTTGTACATCGGCTTCGGCCGTATCCGGTTCCCCTATGGCGATGAAACACCGGGCGGCTTCCAGCAGGGCCTCATCATCCCGGCCGCCCGGTTCAGCAAAGGCCGCTTCCGTCCAAAACCGGGCGGCGGCCTCCAGGTCTCCCGAAAGCCGGGAAAGCCTGGCCAGCCGTATCAGGGCCTCATGCCGTTCCGCCGCCGGGATCCCCCGATCCGTCAGTTTTTTCTCAAGGCTTTGAATCTCCGCCGCCGCCAAAACCGATCCGCCGGAACCGGATTGTCCGTAAAGGCATACCCCTCCGGGGGGAAGCAGGAGGAATAAAAAAAACGCCCTAAAAAAGAACCGGCTTTTAATTGATCCCATAGGGGCCGCCGCCAAAAGCATCCGGGGAACTCTCCGCCGGGGATTCATCCTTTTTTTTACGGTTCCGTTTTTTCCCGAATTGAGGGCCTTGTACACCCTCGGCATTACGGGCAGCGGCATCTTGCGATTTGTTTTTTTTGAATTTAAGGGAAACGCATAGGGGGAGCGCGCACAAAAGCCCTAACACAAAGGTTGAAAACACGGTGAGGTAAATAGGCACCGCCTTAACGGTAGTAAACCCAAAGGAGATGTCACAGCTATTACCCAAGTTAAGACCGATAAAAACCAGCAGGATCCCCAAGAAAACGATAAATCCTAATAATTTCCAAGGCATATTACCCGCCTCCTTTGTAAAAAATCCGTTCTTTGAGGTTTTCCCCAAACCCGGTTGGTTTTGGGAAAACATCTTTTTACCCTTCAATCCGCGGGATTGAAGGATCCCGCGCGGAAGGTATTCCCCCGCAGGGAAACCAGGGTTACTTCCCGAAAAGAACCTATCAGGGAGGGCGGTCCGGGGACCACCACCATTTCATCCCTTTCAGTACGGGTTATTAATTCATCGGCATTTTTACGGGAAATTCCTTCAACTAAAACTTTTTCCCGGGACCCAATCCGCCCTTTTAATAATTCTACGGTATGCCGTTTCTGTAACGCGATTATCCGGGACAAACGGTCCCGTTTAATATCCTCGCCGATTCTGCCGGGAAGATCAAAGGCGGCGGTCCCTTCCCGGGGATTAAAATGGTACATATACGCATAGAGGAATTTTACCCGCTCCATCAAGTCCAGGGTCTGTTCCAGATCCTCATCGGTTTCGCCGGGGAAGCCGATGAGGATATCCGTGGAAAGGCTGATTCCGGGCATAGCCTCCCGGATCTCCGCCGCCAGGCCCAGGTATTGCTCCCGGGTATACCGGCGGTTCATGGCGGCGAGGACGGCATTGGAACCATGCTGGACGCAGAGATGGAGGTGCCGGCAGAACGCCGGGTGTTCCGCCATAACCCGGATAACCCGGGAAGACAGATCCTTGGGGTGGCTTGAAAGAAACCGGATCCAGCGGATGGAGGTGTTCTCCACCCACCGGGCGATTAATTCCAAAAGCTCGGGGAAACCGAATTCCCCGTTTCCGGGGCCGGAGCTTCCCCCGGGAAGCCCCGCGGTATCCCCCTCCCACCGATAGGAGTTGACATTTTGGCCCAGGAGCGTGATCTCCCGGACGCCCCGTTCCGCCAAAAGGTCAATCTCCCTGAGGATCGCCCCCGGATCCCGGGATACTTCCCGGCCCCGCACGTAGGGGACTATACAGTAGGAGCAAAAATTATTACACCCGTGCATGATGGGGATAAAAGCCCGGAATTGTCCTTCTTCCAAATGAAAGGAAGAAAATGAAAAAACCGGCTTTTCCTCAATTTTTATCCGGGACGCCCCCTGTTCAACCGAAACGCCCTGCTCCAAGCCTTCCAGGATGAGGGGGAAAACCGATCGGGCATCGGTCCCCATTACATAATCCACAGCCTTGATCTTGTCCTTAAGGGCCTCCCCCAAACGCTGGGCCATACAGCCCGCCACGAGGAGGGTAAAGAACCGTTTTTTTTTCATGGCCCCGTAAAGGGCAAGCCGGCCCAGGATCCGTTTTTCCGCGGTGGCCCGGACCGAACAGGTGTTGAGGATTACGAGGTCCGCCTTTTCCCCATCCTCCGCCCCGGTCCAGCCCCGTTCCCGCAATACCAGGTTCATGGCCGCCGATTCCGCGGTATTCATCTGGCATCCATAGGTCTCAAAAAAATAGGTCACGACCTGCTCTTGAGCCCTTTTAGAAATTTGATCCCCTTCCATATCCCCATGGCCAAAAGGCCGACGGCGCCGATACTGAGGAAGAACCCGGCAAAATTCTTCAGGCCGGGTATGGGGGATCCGGCGATGACGGCCAGGATCCCCGCCAGGGTAATTATCATCCCCGGCTTTCTATCCTCCGGGTCCTTGGAAAAAAGGGCCCCCGCCCCGACCAGCGCCGCCACCGCCCCGGCGATGATCCCCAAAGGAAACGGCAGCGCCCGCATAATAAGAAGAAGGATCCCCCCCGCGATACCCCCTACGGCGGCTACCCCCTGTTTAGTTAAAACATGGGGGGGAGTAGGCCGCTCAGGCACCATATCATTCATCATTTTCCTCCTGAACCCCTGTTTTAGAGGTTCCCTCGGGACAGTCCCGGCATATCGGACTTTTGCCCCCTCCATTTAATATATACCCCCTGAGCGGGATCTTCAACGGCGGCAGTAACCCAACCAAGCCGCCGGTTGTTGTATTTTTATGGCATCCGGAGGCTGAAAATCATCCGGCCAAGTAATTGAAAAGAAACCTATCATACGTTATAGTAAAAATTCAATATGTTTATGCCCTATTTGAATTGGGTTTTAATAGTTTGGGGGTGGGGAGTTTTATATGATCAAAAGAAAAGCGGAGGCCTTTTTTTTCATTTTTTTTCTTATGGGCTTGATTTTTATCGCCGCCGCCCAGGAGGATGTTATTGATGAGGAAGAACAGGAACCGCCCTTTGATTCCGAATGGACCTTTGTTACCCCTCCCCTATACGCCAGGGGGGATAAAACCTTTAGGATCTCCCTGGGCCCTATTTTCCCCTTGTTTTTTTTTGATGCCCAGGGGGGAACCATCGAGAACCGGATAAATGTGGCGGGGGGAACCGGGTCCCTGGGGTTTAATTATTTTTTGGGTTCCAATCTGTTCGTGGGAGGAGAACTGGGGCTGATGTTTATCGGTACCCGGGGGGAAAATATGTTGTTTATGGTCCCCATGGGAGGCCGGATCGGTTATCAATTTATCCTGGGCCGCTTTGAATTCCCCCTCTCCCTTATGATAGGGGGAGTTCCCCAACAATACCTGGAGCTCAATTATTTCGGATTTTTTTTGAAGCCCGAGGCTTCAGTTTTTTGGCGTTTTACCCCCAGTTGGTCCTTTGGGCTTAATACCGCCTGGTGGTTCGTTCCCCAATGGAGTTCCCATACGGTTTTTGGGAATTTTATAGCGTTAACCCTTTCGGCCCGCTATCATTTTTAGTATAAGGATCAAGGATGAAAAAAATACGGCGTAACCATAAAAGAAGTCTCTTCCGGGGAGGCGTGGTGTTTTTTCTTTTTATTCCCCTGGGTTTATGTTTTTTTTCCTGTGATCAGGATTCTATTTTTTATGATATATCCCAGGAAGTGAAACCTAAGGATCCCTACATACCGGGAAGTCCCACCAAGATAGTCGGATTAAGCGGTAATATCCTTTATGTATCCAACGGAAAGTCCCTTTATAAATACGATGGGTCCGGATGGTCCGGGGTTGGCAAACCCTCCGGTACGATTACCGATCTGGCCGCCGTTCAAAACACCCTCTATTGCATCACGGACAACAGGGGGTTATACCGTTACACCGGCGGTCCGTGGGAGCCGGTACCGATTGGGGGATATACCTATCTTCAGAATATCTATGGAACCGACGGCAGGCTTTACATTTGCGGGTCCAATCCGGGGAAAGACGCCAATATATATACAATCGTTTCTTACAGCGGGACAACCCTTTCATCTCCCATCAAATCCGGATCAGGGGAAGGATTTCACCTTAAAGGGGCGGTAACCGCGGGCGGTACGGATTATATCGCCACCATCAGCGGAATCTTCAATGCCGCCAGCCCCAATACCGCCATTTCCGGTTCCACCGGACATACCATCGCGGGAATAATCGCGTTACCAGGAGGCGGTATCGCGGCGTCCACCAAAGACGGGTATATTCTCTATGGAAGCGGCTCGGTTACGGCGGCGTCTTTTGGTTTGTCCTTTGATCGGGCCATGGCCATTTATAAGACCTCCAGTGGATACCTGCTCCTGGCGGGAGTCTACACCAAGGGATTTGTGGAAATTGAACTGAGCAGTAACGGTTCCTGGCCTAATTACTCCAGTTACCATCATCCGGGGGAGGGAACCTACGGGGTAAATACTACGGCCTATGATTACGCCCAATACCATTCAAGTCTGGGTATACAATCCCTTACCTCCCTGTATCAGCAAGGGCAGAATGGGACCCTTTTCGCGTCAACCCAGCAAAAAGGGCTTTGGGCCTACCAGCTTAGGTCAGAGGGATGGCAATGGAATGCGTATTAACCGGGCCCCTGA
>JAITKD010000215.1 GCA_031278575.1 Spirochaetaceae bacterium
CCCTTTCGAAAGATCGGCTTGATCTAATTTCAAGCTTAATCGCTTTTCCCGAACCACGCCCAATGAAGAACCCAAGAGCAAGCGCGAACTGAAGGTTCGACGGGGTATGGACCACGCCGTCCAATCAACCTACTAGGCAGGAAACGCCGGTCCCGGTATATTTTGCCTATGGATAACCCTGGTTACGGTGATGAAAGTCCCATCCTTGCCGCCGCGACCCCTCTGGGGGAAAGCGCCCTGGCGGTTATCAGGACCTCGGGGAAGGGCGCGGTGGACCTGGTGGCGTCTGTTTTTTCCCGGCCCCGGATATTGCGGGAAGCGCCGGGGAATTCCGTGGTCTACGGGTGGGTTATTGATCCCCACAGGGAGGGAGGGGCGAAAATCGACGAAGTCCTGGTTTCGGTGTACCGCGGCCCCCGGAGTTTTACCGGGGAAGAGGGGGCGGACATAACCTGCCACGGAGGTATCGGTACGGTCAGGGCGGTTTTATCGACCCTCCGGAACGCGGGATTCCGGGACGCCCTGGCCGGGGAGTTCACTTTCCGGGCCTTTATGAACGGAAAACTCGACCTTACCCGGGCGGAATCGGTAATGGAATTGGTGTCTGCCAAAACAGACCGTTCCCGGGAACACGCGGTAACCCGGCTCTCCGGGGCCCTGGAAGAGGAGATCCGGGGGATCAAAACCCTCCTGGTCCGGGTTCTGGCGGGGACCGAGATTTACCTGGATTATTCCGAAGATGAATTTACCGGGACGGACCCGGGGGATCGTGATGAAGCGGCGGGGCGGCTGCCCGATCGGGCCCTGGCGGAGAATGCCTTGGCCCGGCTGCGGATTTTGGCCGCCTCCTATGGCATGGAAAAACTCTACCGGGACGGCGCCCTGGTGGTTATCGCCGGGCGGCCCAACGCGGGGAAATCAAGCCTCTTCAACCACTTGCTCAAGGAGGACCGGGCTATTGTTACGGATATTCCCGGTACCACCCGGGACTGGATCGAGGCCTGGGTTTCCCTGGCGGGGATCCCTATACGCCTCACGGATACCGCGGGGCTCCATGCCGCGGAGGATCCGGTGGAAAAAATCGGCGTGGCGCGGAGCCGGGAGCTTTTGGGGGAGGCAGACCTGATCCTCCACCTTATCGACGGATCCCGGGGCTTTACCGGAGAAGACCGGGCTTTTTACCGGGATTCGGCCCTATCCTCCCCCGGCTCCGGGGAGGGGAAACCCGCGGTTCCGGCGCTGGCCCTGTGGAACAAGGCCGATGCCGCCCCTTTGCCGGGGTTTCTGCCGGAACTGCTTGCGGCGGAAGGGGCGGCCCAAACCCTGGGGATCAGCGCAAAAACCGGGGAGGGTATCCCCGCTCTGATCGCCGCCATTGCCGCAGCCCTGGAGGCCCGTTTCGGCGGGGCCGCCGGGGAGACCACCCGGGCTTCGCCGGGGCTTGGTTCGGCCCGGCAAAAAGCGCTTATTGACCGGGCCATAGAAAACCTGGCCGAGGCCTTGTCCCTGGCGGACCGCGCCGGACCCCTGGACCTGATCGCCCCCCTGCTCCGGGAGGGGGTCAACGCCCTGGGGGAAATCACCGGGGAAGTATCCACCGCGGATATCCTGGAAGCCATGTTCAGCCGGTTCTGTGTGGGTAAATGACCGCCGGCCCTTTCGCCTGGAGCTAAAACCGGCAGGGGCCAGGGAGACAACGTCTTGGGTGGCGGTCATTTTTACCATACCATCCCCTGTTTTTTGCGGGTATGCTTGCTTTTCAGGGGAGAAAAGCCGCCGGGAAAATCCAACCGGGGCCGCCGGTCAAAACGCGCAAGGGATAGAAGCGGAAATCCCGCAGGGCCGGGGGATCTGTGGCAGCCGCCTCGGGCGGCTCAGGGACAGACCCCCGGCACGAGGAATTGGAGCGGATAGCCCGGTCGCCGTGGGAAACGAAGTTTCCTACGGCGATGCGCCCAATATGAACCCGACATCCGGCGTAAAAGTAATGCCGGCCTGCCCTCTTGCAACATTTAGAAAATCTTACTATATTACAACAATTGCAGGCAGTTTTTATCATTTTTTCCATAGCGAGGTAGATAAAGAAAAATGGGCATCGATATTACCAAGATGCGGAATATTGGGATCAGCGCGCATATAGACTCGGGAAAAACCACCCTTTCTGAACGGATTCTATTTTACAGTAACAAGATCCATGCCATCCACGAAGTCCGGGGGAAGGACGGGGTGGGGGCGACCATGGACCACATGGAGCTTGAGCGGGAACGGGGTATCACGATCCAGTCCGCGGCGACTCAGGTCGAATGGAAGGACCACACCATCAACCTGATCGATACCCCCGGTCATGTGGACTTTACTATTGAAGTGGAGCGGTCTCTGCGGGTACTGGATGGGGCCATCCTGGTACTCTGCGCCGTAGGGGGGGTTCAGTCCCAGTCCATTACGGTGGACCGCCAGCTTAAACGGTACCATGTGCCCCGAATCGCCTTTATCAACAAATGCGACCGTACCGGGGCCAACCCCTTCAAGGTCAGGCTCCATCTCCGGGAAAAATTGGGGCTCAACGCGGTTCTCATCCAGATCCCTATCGGTTTGGAGGATAAACTTGAGGGCATGGTGGATCTCATCTCCATGAAGGCGGTATACTTTGACGGGTCCCAGGGGGAAACGATCCGGTATGCGGAGATCCCCCCCCATCTCAAGGGGGACGCGGAAAAATACCGGGAAGAACTCATTGATGCGATCTCCATGTTCTCCGATGAACTCGCCGAGCTTTACCTGGCCGGGGAAGCCATTCCCGAAGACCTGATCCACGCCGCCATCCGTACCGGTACCCTGACGGAATCCTTTGTGCCGGTAATGGTGGGTTCGGCCTATAAAAACAAGGGGATCCAACTCCTCCTGGACGGAGTCAACCACTACCTCCCCAATCCCACGGAGGTCAAAAATTACGCCCTGGACCTGAATAAAGGCGAGGAGCGGCAGGAGCTTTCGGCGGACGAAAAAAGCCCCACCGTGGCCCTGGGCTTCAAACTGGAAGACGGCCAATACGGCCAGCTTACCTATGTCCGGATCTACCAGGGTTCCCTGAAAAAGGGTGATGAGCTTACCAATACCCGGGCCCGGAAGAAATTCAAGGTGGGGCGCCTTGTGCGGATGCACTCCGACAGTATGGAGGACATCACCGAGGGGGTTCCCGGGGATATTGTCGCCCTTTTTGGGATAGACTGCGCCTCCGGGGATACCTTCTGCGGGGGCGGCCTTAACTACGCCATGTCGTCCATGTACGTTCCCGAACCGGTTATCTCCCTGGCCATCACCCCCAAGGACAAAAAGTCCTCGGACCAGATGGCCAAGGCCCTGAACCGTTTTACCAAGGAGGATCCCACCTTCCAGACCTATGTGGACCCCGAATCCAACCAGACCATCATCAAGGGCATGGGGGAACTCCACCTGGAGGTGTACATTGAGCGGATGCGCCGGGAATACAAGGCCGAGGTGGAAACCGGGATGCCCCAGGTCGCCTACCGCGAAGCCATCACCCAGCGGGCGGAATTCAACTATACCCACAAAAAACAGACCGGCGGCGCGGGTCAATACGGCCGGGTAGCGGGTTTTATGGAGCCCATAGAGGGGAAGGACTACGAATTTGTGGATAATATCAAGGGAGGGGTCATTCCCAACGATTTTATCCCCAGCTGCGACAAGGGGTTCCGGGAGGCCCTAAAACGGGGCAGCCTTATCGGGTTCCCCATTGTCAATATCCGTTGCGTGATCAACGACGGTCAGTACCACCCGGTGGACTCCTCGGATATCGCCTTCCAGATGGCGGCCATCGGCGCCTTCCGGGAGGCCTACGGCAAGGCAAAGCCCTGTATTCTGGAACCGATCATGAAGGTTTCCGTAGAGGGGCCCACGGAATTTCAGGGGAATATTTTTGCCTCAATTAACCAGCGCCGTGGTATAATAGCGGCGTCCACCGAAGACGGGGTTTTCTCCCGGGTCGAAGCGGAGGTTCCCCTAAGCGAGATGTTTGGGTACTCCACGGTACTCCGGTCCTTGACTCAGGGCAAAGCTGAGTTTACCATGGAATTTGAAAAGTACGGAAAAGTTCCGGTGGGTATTTCCGAAGCCCTTATCAAGGAATATGAGGAAAAACGCAGGAAAGAGGCCGGGCGTTCTTAAAAACCCCGGGTAAAAACCCGTAACGGAAAAGCGGGACATTCGGCGTGGGCCCCGATGAATTGTGCGGAGTATAAAACAGGTTCCGGATATCATCGGGCGTTCCCCAAAAACGCCTATCTTATGATAAAAGGTGCAGTTATGGTCAAGCAGGAATTAATTTTGCGCAGTCCGGTGCGAATTTTTGAAAAGTCCATTCACGGAGGGCTTAAACCAGGGGAAGTGGGGATTATCGCCTCCCAAAGCGGCATAGGCAAAACTTCGGTATTGGTACAGATCGCCCTGGACAAATTGTTGCAGGCAAAAAAGGTCATCCACGTATCCTTTACCCAGCATACCGATTATGTATTGGCCTGGTACGAGGATATTTTTAATGAATTTATCAAGAAAAAGAACCTGGAAAATACCGGGGATATTAAAAACGATCTCGTCAGAAACCGGGTGTTGATGAATTTCAGCCAGGACGGGGTAACGGGGGAACAGATCATCCGAAGCCTCAAGGCGCTGATTACGGAAGGGGGCTTTAAAGCCGAAGCCCTCATCGTGGACGGTATAGACTTTGGCCGGATCGACCGGGAACGGATCGATGGGGTAAAACAATTCGCCCGGGAATCCGGGCTTTCCGTGTGGTATAGCTGTACCGTAAAGGGGACGCCGCCGCATTATGACAAACGAAATATACCCCTCGTCATCAAGGACTATGTGGACCTTATTGACGTGGTTATCCTCCTGGAACCAAAGCAGGATCACATCGAACTAGCCGCTTCCAAGGACCGGGACGCCTATAACCCCGAACACATGGCCCTGCGGCTGGATCCCAAAACCCTGCTGATACTGGAGTCATAATCGGAAAAGAAAACAAAGGGGCGTTTTATGAAAAAGATCCATACCGAGGCGGCCCCCGCCGCTATTGGCCCCTATTCCCAGGCGGTAGTTTCCGGGGCTTTGGTTTTTACTTCCGGCCAAATTCCCCTTTCCCCTGAAACCGGGCAGGTGGCGGGGGCCACCGTCACGGAACAGACCGAGCAGGTCATTAAAAACCTCAAAGCCGTACTGGAAGCCGCGGGCTCGGATCTGCTCAAGGTGGTAAAAACCACCTGTTTCCTTGCGGATATGAACGATTTCTCCGCCTTTAATGAGGTCTATGCCAAATATTTTACCGAAAAACCCGCCCGTTCCACCGTGGCGGTCCGGGAACTTCCCCGGAAGGTCCTGGTGGAAATAGAGGCCGTGGCGGAATTCTTGTAGGAAGCGGCCCGAGCCGGCGAAGCCCTCCTTATTGAACCAAAGGTTCACAACCAAAGGTTCACAGCGGATAACCACCAACCACAGCTATACCCCCCGCAGCCGCTGGATTTCTTCTTCCAGCAGCCGGTTTTGTTCCTGCACTTGCCGGATTTGCTCCATGTATTCCGCCGCGGCCGCTTCCCGGCCTTTTGCCAAACCTTCTTCCCGGCCTTCTTCCCGGCCCTCTTCCCGTTGTACCGCCAGGGCATCGTCCCAGTTCCATTCGGTCATAAGCAT
>JAITKD010000234.1 GCA_031278575.1 Spirochaetaceae bacterium
TTTCTATGGGTTCATCATTTAATCCCGGTCTGTTGGCCGAATTTGCCCGGCATTATGGGTTTCATTACGATATATGCGATCCCGGGGTTTTTATACGGGATGTGATGATAGACATGGAACGGGGGCTCCGGGGGCAGAGTTCCAGTCTCCCCATGATTCCCGCGTATATACGTCCGGTATCCCGGGCGCCGTCAGGGAAAACCGTGATCGCCCTGGATGCGGGGGGGACCAACCTTCGGGCCGCCCTGATTTGTTTTGACGACCAGGGAAAGGCCCTGCCGGAAAATACCCGGAAAGCCCCCATGCCCGGTACCCGGGGCCGGGTGGATACGGAAGCCTTTTTTAACGAGATCGCCGGCCTGATCCTCCCCCTCTTTGAGGAGGCCCGGAGTACCGGTAAAACTATCGAAGGGATAGGGTTTTGTTTTTCCTATCCCATGGAAATTACTAAAAATTCCGATGGGATCCTCTTGGCCTTTAGTAAGGAGGTGGATGCCCCGGAGGTGATTGGCAAGGCCATAGGCCAGGGGCTTCGGGACGCCCTGATCCGGCAGGGGATCACCCCTCCGGAACGGCTCGTGCTTTTAAACGACACCGTGGCGGCCCTTCTTTCGGGCCTGGCGGAGATCCCCCCCAACGGAGGGAAATGGCGGGGGGCGGATACTTACGGCAAAGCCGGAGGGCCCGTGATCGGCTTTATATTGGGGACCGGTTTTAACATCGCCTACCCGGAAAAGAGCATCCCCAAGATAGGGTTTGCATCGGAAACTTCCCCCCAGATCGTGGTCTGTGAGGCCGGGACCTTTCATAGCCGGTATCTGGGTATTTTGGACCGGGAATACGACGCCACGACCAAAAATCCCGGGGCGTACACCCTGGAAAAATCGGCCGCCGGGGCGTATTTGGGCCCCTTGACCCTGCACATCCTCAAGCAGGCGGTCCTGGACGGGGTATTGAAGTTCAAAAAGTCCGGGGAATTCCTTGCCTGGCCGGGTTTACAAACCAAAGATTTAAACGCCTTTATGTACGCCCCCCTCGCCGGAGAAGGCCCTCTGGGGGAACTTTTCGGCCCCGATGAGGAAGGCGCCCTGGCATCCCTGGTGTATCTTACCTCCATAGTAACCGAACGGGCGGCCCTTTTTTCCGCCGCCATGGTTGCGGCCGCGGTGGAACGGACCGGTTCAGGGTACGATCCCTTTGTTCCGGTCCGTATTGCCGTGGAGGGGACCACCTATGTGATCTACAAGGGAATGCGGGAAGCCCTGGAATCCTATCTCCATACCATGCTGGTTTCCCCTATGCCCCGGTCCTATGTGATTTCTCCGGTAGAACAGGCATCCCTTTTCGGCGCCGCTGTGGCGGCCCTGTCTCATTAGGGCCGCGCGCTATAGTCCGGGACGGCTAAAACCATCGGGGTAAAGGACCGCGTTAAGGAATTGGAGGAGCCTTTTGATCGGGCCGGTCTTTTGCGGCGCGGGAAGGCTCCGGGGAAAGAGGCGGCGCAGCTCCGGGGCCGTTTGGGAGGCGGAGATCTCCCTGTCCGCGGCTTTTTGGGCCAGGAGGCGGTTTATCTCATGCAGTTCCGGCCGGAACTCAAAGTGCATGGTATCGTAAAGGGCCCATTTGCCTCCCCAGGTAAACCCCTCGTTCTCAAAGATCCGGATCACCCCCTCCGGGGGCTGCCACCGCCTTTCCAGGGGGACGAGCATCCAGTTTTCGTTCCGCTCCCGCTCCCATTGCCAGTAAATAGCCTTGTTCCCCAGTTGTTTGGGTTGGATATCCACCGCCAGACCCCAGCTATGGTAACTCCTCCGCTGGGTTCCCTGGATTTCCCGCCAGTTGTAGCCCCCCAGGTATGAAATCGACGGCAAAAAGGCCTCGATCTCCTTGTCCCCGGCGGCGGCCTCCCGGATACGCTCCTCTACCCGGCCCAGGGGTTCCACGATAAGCTTATGGACGGTGATTTCATGCCCCAAAAAGGTGATTTTTTTCAGATTCCGCTCGACCGCCGCCCTAGTCCCCCCCCCGTACAGGGCGGCTTCGAAGGCGTTGTTGTGATCTATCCGGCTTAACCGGGCTTCGGCGCTGCCCTGCGTACGCAGCCGTTCCACCTGTTCCGGGGCAAGACGGCGGGGATCCGGAATCTCCGAGGGGTAGCGGTAATATCCGTGGGGACCGTAGGATTCCCACTTGTCCCGAAGCGGGAGGGGGAGCAGTCGTCCCTGGGCCCAATAAAAAGTTTCGCCCCCCACGGTGATGGTCCAATCCTCCCCGGACCAGGCCACGGCGCTTACCTTTTCCGGGTAGGCGTAGCGGTACGCATAAAGGACCAACTCCCCGGTAATTTCCTGGGCGGAAACCGGAGAAAGGAAAAAGAACAATACCGGGAATACATAAAATTTCCGGACTAATGGAGCAGTCATCATGGTATACCCCACATTGCGCGCTAAACGTGACCCATAATTTGAAATTTAAGCATATTTTAATTAAGAGGTCAAGTTCAATCCACCGGGCGGAGCCCCGGCCGGCCCGGGGTACCCTTTCTCCCGAACCCTCCTTCGGAGTTTATTCGAAAGTCTGGTTAAATACCCCGGAGCAAGCTCTAAACGTGACCCACCATTCAGGTTTTACCCGGTTCAGGGCAGACCTTTCCCCGGGGAGTTTTCGGCTTGGGGTGAAAAAGAAGGCTGATACGGAACCCCGGGCGGATCGGCGCCGCTTATCCGGGCGCGGGGGCGGGGGGAAGGGGGAATATGAGGAGAAAAGCGGTTCGGATCGCCGTTTTCCCATACCGGGGTCTGACCCTAGGGTCCGTTTCCCCCCGTCCCGTTTCGGCCTCCTCCTCCTCCAACGGCGGCTCCCCCGCCGTTCAGGGTTTACCCGGTTCAGGACCGGCCTTTCCCCTGAGCGTTTTCGGCGGGGGGTGAAAAAGAAGGTTGCTGCGGAACTCAGGGCGGATTGGCGCCGTTTATCCGGGGGCGGGGGCGGGGG
>JAITKD010000055.1 GCA_031278575.1 Spirochaetaceae bacterium
ACGTTGGCGCAATCGGCGCTCCTTTAACGCAAGGTAAACAAAGTTTACCCCATTTGCGCAATGAAATGAGCAAATACATTAGGGAAACGCGATTAGCGTCAAGTTAATCAGCGTTTCCCAAGAGCCTGTTTCATCGAACCGGAGGTTCGCACCGTGCGCGTTAGCGCACCGTCAATTGGTTTTGAAACAGGCTCAGATCTGTATCAAATTTATCAAGTTGTGAATAAGCAATGGAGGCTGTTTAATTTATGGATGTCATCAGAAAAAAAGGCGTGTTCCGCCTGTTCGACAAGCATCACGTGTTGATCCTCACGGATGAAAAGCAGTTGGATCGTATTATCGAAAACCCGGAGGCGCCGATCTTCGATGACGAGGAGCGGGGGTTTTCAGGCGAGAAGCGGAGCATCTATCCCCCCGGCACGACCCTGGAGTCGTTCTGTGAAAACGCCCGGCGTCAGGGCGGGGAGCGCCTTGAGGTCAGTTACGACTTTTTTTTCGGCGGCACGGCGCGCGAAAATTATCCGGACAGCGAAAAGACCATCAAGGCATTCAAGGTCATCCATGACTACGCCCTCAAAGCGGGTATGAGCTTCGGGGCCTCCCTGATTTCGCCCCTTGATATAGGCGGAGGGTTTGCCCAAAAGCATGACAACACCGGTTTTTCCTGGCAGTTTCAGGAATGCGCCCTGGAGGACGGCGCCTTCGATACAACCATGACGCTCCAGCGGCAATGGTACAACAACAAGGGCCCCATCAAGCTGAAGCTGGAACGGGTCCACGCGCTGGCTTTTGACGGAGAGCGGATCGGCAATTCGGCTTACTACTATGTGGATGAGAACGCCATCGACGATATTTCCGAAAGCGTTACGGTTGAAATTGACGAAAGCTCCTTTACCGTTACCGGATCCGGCTGGGGTTACGGGAAGATGCGGGTCAGCGGCCATAGGGCAGGCGGAAAAAAACGGGCGCTCGTCGTGGCGGTGTACCGGACGCCGGAACTGGATTATTTTGACGCTTCCGCCGCGGATTACCTGCACCAGGTCATCCGCACGCACAAGGACGCGGGGATACGTTACCAGGGGTATTATTCCGACGAGATGCACATCCAGTTTGACTGGGACCTGACCAACCATTTCGGCCCCACGGAAATCACCACCCGGTATGTTACCCCCGCCCTCATCAACGAGTTTGCCCGGCGCTATGGGGATAAATACCGGAATTTCCTTAAATACCTGGTGTATTTTTCTTACCGCCGGCGCGGGGGGGACGAGGCTTCCCAGTATGTCTTGGGAAAAGACCCCCAGGGCATCTATGAAACCTGGCTTTTCCGCAAACGCTACTTTGAAATGCTTTCCCGCAGGGTGGTGGATCTCAGCGTGGATGCCCTTGAGTATTCGGAAAAACTCTTCGGCGCCCCGATCATGACCCGGGCCCACGCAACCTGGCAGGAGTCCCCGACCTGCGACCGGTACTTTGAAGAGGACGTATTCTCCGCCATGGTTCCCGGTTCGGCTGCCCGGGGGAAGCTCTACGATTACACCCCGTCCTATGTCTGGTCCAGTTCCATCCGGGAGAATATCGCCGCCTGTTACGACTACTTCCGGTGGAACGAATTCCTCACCGGTTCGGGAACCGATCATCCTGAAGGGGGAAATACCGACCGGGATTACTACGCCCAGGCCCTGGCCTGTTCCTTCGGCGTTCTTAACCGCTTTCCCTATGCCTATTGCGCAAGCTGGGGCAGCCCGGCTGAAGTCCGGAGGCGGTTTCGGAATGTGGGAAGAGTGTATGGCACGGCGGAAGTTGACGGCATCCTAGCGGCCGACGGCTTGTCCCACGCCCTGGTCCAGGGTCTGGAACACCGGGATACCGATGTGCTCCTCCTTTATCCCCTGGAACTCAACTACGTGGAGGAGCGTTTCGGCTCCTGGATGGTACAGTACGGTTACGGAAACTATATCACCGAAGAAAAACTGCTCCAATACGGGCGTCTGGCGGAAGACAACCGGCTTGAAATCCTGGGGAGGAAGTACCGGGGAATCGTGGCGCTTTTTGAACCCTTTGTCAAAAAAGAAACCCTGGATCTGCTGGCCGGTTTTGTCCGCCGGGGGGGCAAACTCGTATGGATGGCGGCCCCGGCGGTCATGAACGAAGACACGGCGGATAGGGGTGTTCACCAGGCGTTCCTGGATCTTTTCGGCCTAAAGGCGGTGGAGCCGGCGAGCCGGCCGCGATCAATGGCCGGCAAAACGGTCGTCTTTTCAGGCGCGTTGGCGGCAATCCCGCCGATGCGGATACTCACGGACCTGCTGCCCGACTATGTGTATGCCCTTACCCCCGGGGACGCGGAGCCGGTCGCCGAGGCGGACGGGTTAACCGCCGGCGTCCTTAAAAAGTACCCCGGCCCGGGAGAAGGAGGCGCGGCCGCGTATTTCGGCTTCCGGCTCCGGGACGATCAGTCCGGTTCCTCTGGCGATGATGTATCCGCCCTTTTCGACGTGCTCTATACCCTGGGCGCTTACGGCCCCGGCAGCCTGGAGGCCCGGTCCAGGCCGAAGGACGCGCGGTATGTCATGAACGTTTTCCCGAACGGGGCCGTATCGCTGGCCAACCACTACCGCCGCTTCGCCGAGGACTGGTACGGTTCCTTCTTCCGGGACGAGGAAAAAGACCGCGCGCTCCTGGCGGGCCGTACCCTGCCTCCGGTGGATATTCTCCTTTCCGGGGAAGAAATCCGGGGACACCGCGTAAGCTACCGGGGAACGGATGTTCTGAGCTACCGGCTCGGCAAAGACGGGAGCCTCGCGGGTTTCAGCGGCTCCGGCTGCCGGGGCATCGCTATTGACGGCAGGGAATACGCCTTTGCGGACAAGCCCCTTACCCTGGCATGGACCCTGGTGGATGAGCCGCTGAGGAACCCCCTGATCCACGGGCTTATGATCATCAAAGCCGGCGCCCCCTGCGAACTTACCCTGCCGGACTGCCTCGGAAGCGGCGCGGTCCGTTCCGGCGCGTGTTCGGCGGACTTCTACACCCCGGATCTGCCCGTTCAGGTGGTACGGGAATCAAATACCGTCAAGGTAACGGTGAACGGGGAACTTGCCGGTAAATGGATAGCGGTTTGGATTGAGTGATGCGGGTTACGGGGGAATAATTATGGCTGAATAGGAGGCGCCGTTTTCCCCGCTTTTCGCCTTCTATTCCCCCTTCCCGCCGCACCCGTGCCCGGATAAAACACAGGCGCCCTGCCCGTTAACGTTAAAGTAGCGCCGATTTATTCTCGATTGAATAAATCGGCGCTACCTTAGGCAATAGCCGTTTCCAGGGCCACCTCCATCATCCGGGTAAAGGCGGTTTGCCGTTCCTCGGCGCTGGTAATTTCGTGGGTGATAAGGCTATCCGAAATCGTCAGTATGGCCAGGGCTTCCCGGTCGTATTTTGCCGCCAGGGTGTAAAGCTCGGCGGTTTCCATTTCCAGGGCCAGGGCGCCGAATTTGGCCCAGAGCCGCCATTCTTCGGGATCTTCGGGGTAGAACATATCGGAACAAACCACATTACCCACCTTGGGCTGCCAGCCCTTGGCAACCGCAATGTCATAGGCGGTCTTCAGCAAAAAAAAGTTCGCCGTGGGGGCAAAATTCCTCCCCTTAAACCGAATGGCATTGACCCCGGAATCGGTGGAAGCCGCCATAGCGAATACCAAGTCCCGGATTTTCACCTGTTCCTGAATCGCCCCGGCGGTCCCTATCCGAATCGCCCGTTTAACCCCGTAATCCTTGAATAATTCGTTAAGATATATTGAAATTGAAGGAATTCCCATCCCGGTACCCTGGACCGAGACCCGTTTTCCCCTATAAGTCCCGGTATACCCCAGGATATTCCGAACCGCGTTGTATAAACAGGGGGCTTCCAGGAAGTTTTCAGCGATAAATTTGGCCCGCAGGGGGTCTCCGGGTAATAAAATAACCTCCGCGATATCCCCCGCTTTAGCCGTAATATGAATAGACATAACCACTCCTTTTTTATCAATATAATACGAAATAAATTTACAAGTCCATACTTTTTGTGCATTTCCCCTTGACATAATTCGGTTATTCTGTTATGTTCCTAGAACGTTATAAAATGTGGTTTTTATGCCCTTGTAGCTCAGTCGGTAGAGCACATCCATGGTAAGGATGCGGTCAGCGGTTCGATTCCGCTTGAGGGCTTGATCGGAAGCGGCCTCCACAATTTAAGGAGAATTTGAACCGGAAGGGGATACATTATGGCGAGTAAGAAGACGGCGGTGGAACTCATCGCCCTCCAATGCAGCGAATGTAAGCGGAAAAATTACACTACCAAAAAAAACCGGCGGAATATGCAGGAAAAGCTGGAACTCAATAAATACTGTCCTTTTGACCGGAAACACACCCTGCATAAGGAAACCAAGATCAAATAGTGTTTTTTAGGCCAGTAGCTCTAATGGTAGAGCGTCGGTCTCCAAAACCGAATGTTGTGGGTTCGAGTCCTACCTGGCCTGGACGAGTTATTTTGAGCCAAAAGAGTCCCCGGTAGGACTCGAAGGGTTCGACCCGCCGGCCAGGGGGGAGGAAAAGGCGCCAGGGATGGCGCCGACAGGGTCGAACCCCGGCCCGGAGGACCGAAGCAGGAAGCTGAGGTCCGGAGGGGAGTCCTACCTGGCCTGGGGGAAGTTATCAAGAGGGAATAAGGGCCCTCGTTTTGAATACCTGAACGTATAAAGAGGGAAGCATGAACAAATTGGTTCAGTTTATAAAGGAATCTTACGCGGAACTTCGTAAGGTCGTATGGCCCGGCAGGGACGATGTGGTCGGTTCCGTAAAGGTTGTTATTGTTTCTACCATACTTTTTGCGGCGGTCTTGGGTTTGGTGGATGTGTTGCTTCTCCTGGGCGTACAGGCTATATTTTAAACAAGGAAAAAAATGGCGACGGGCTGGTATGTTCTCCATACCTATTCGGGATACGAGAATAAAATAGAAAAAACCATCCGCATCATGATCGATTCGGGAGAACTCGAAAAGGAAGCGGTCCGGGATATAAAGATCCCTTCCGAAGAAGTGGTGGAGGTCAGGGACGGTAAAAAACGGACCATAACTAAGAAATTTCTTCCCGGATACATCCTGATAGAAATGGACCTCCCGGACGCCGATTGGAAGTCGGTTTGTTCCAAGATCAAGAAGATCCAGGGGGTTACGGGTTTTGTGGGAACCCCGGCGGATAAAAAACCCCAGCCCTTAACCGGGGATGAAGCCCGGGCAATACTGCAGAAATCCGGGGAAATTAAGGGTGAACGGCCCGCCCGGTCCCGTCAGTCCTTTGTGTCCGGGGAACAGGTCAAGATCATCGACGGGCCCTTTGAGTCCTTTACCGGTACCATTGAGGAAGTGAATCAGGAGAAAAACAAACTCAAGGTTATGGTCGGCATTTTCGGCCGGAATACCCCCGTGGAGGTGGATATCCTCCAGGTGGAAAAATTGTAGTTATAGGGAGAAGCGGGGAGCGGAAAAACATGACGCCCCCGTATGCTCATTTTATATCGGTAGGAGGGGGCCGAGGCCCCCGTTAGTCCGGCAGCGGCCGGACATACTACGAAGGAGTACCTGAATGGCCAAAAAGAAGATAGCCGCCATGATCAAGCTCCAGTGCCCCGCGGGCAAGGCCACTCCGGCCCCGCCGGTGGGACCTGCCCTGGGGCCTCATGGCGTCAGCGCTCCCCAATTCGTCCAGCAGTTCAATGACCGGACGAAAACCATGGAGCAGGGGCTCATTATACCGGTGGTTATCACCGTGTACGCGGATAAATCCTTTACGTTTATCCTCAAAACCCCGCCGGCGGCGGTGTTGATCAAAAAGGCCATCGGCCTTGAAAAGGGTTCCAATGAATCCCACAAAACCAAGGTCGGTAAGATTCCCCGGACCAAACTTGAGGAAATCGCCAAATTGAAGATGCCCGATCTTTCGGCCAATGATATTGAAGGGGCCATGAAGATCATCGCCGGGACCGCCCGGTCCATGGGAGTAGAGGTGGAAAAATGAAACACGGGAAAAAATACCTCGAAGCCCTTAAAAAATACAACCGGGCCCTTTCTTACGACGTAAAAGCCGCGGTGGATATGGTTAAAACCCTGGCCCCCGCCAAATTTGATGAAACCGTGGATGTTTCGGTAAAACTCAACCTGAAAAAAAGCCAGTCCGTCCGGGATACGGTGGTGCTTCCCCATCAGTTTCGGACGGAAAAACGGGTTTTGGTGTTCTGCAAGGCGGAAAAAGAGAAGGAAGCCCAGGACGCGGGGGCCGCTTATGTGGGCGCCGAGGACCTTATCGAGAAGATCCGGGGGGGGTGGCTCGATTTTGACGTGGCGGTAGCCACCCCGGATATGATGAAAGATGTGGGTAAACTCGGTATGGTCCTGGGCCGCCGGGGGCTTATGCCGAACCCCAAGACCGGGACGGTTACCTTTGACCTCAAGGGCGCCCTTTCGGAACTCAAAAAAGGCCGGGTGGAATTCAGGGCCGATAAGACCGGGGTGGTCCACCTCGCGGTGGGAAAGGTTTCCATGGACAGCGAAAAGGTCGTGGAAAACATCCGCACCGTGGTTACCGAGATTAAACGCAAAAGGCCCGTTGACGCCAAGGGTGATTTTATCCGAACCGTTTCGGTGGCTTCCACCATGGGACCCGGGGTGTGGGTCTCCATCAAGGATGAAGGGTAACCGGCCCGCCGGCGCCCGGATTGAAGTAAGGAGTTAAACCATGGCGATAGTCGCTAAAAAAATACAGGATGTTAAGGTCTCGTCCATAAACGAATTAAAAGAGGCCTTTAGTCAAACTAAAGATTTTGTTTTCGCCGATTACCGGGGGCTCACGGTGGGGCAGATCACCGCCCTGCGGAAGCTGCTCCGGGCCAAAGAAGCCCAATTTAAGGTGGTAAAAAACAACTTTGCCCGGATCGCCTTTGAGCAGTTGTCCGCCCCGGATGTGGCGGCCTATCTTACCGGGCCCACGGCGGTGGCGATTTCCCCCAAGGACCCCAACGAAGTCGCTAAAATCCTCCTTGATTTTGCCCGGGAAACCCCGGCGCTTCACATTAAGGGCGGATTAATAGGGGATACCGTGTACAATGCCGCTCAGGTTGAGGCCTTTTCCAAACTCCCGGGCAGGCTGGAACTTATCGCCATGCTTATGTCGGTGATGAACGCCCCCGTCAGGAACCTCGCAACGGCCCTGAACGACAGCAACGCCCGCTTGGTCCGTACCATCAAGGCGGTGGGGGATAAAAAGGCCGGTTAAGTAACGTGAACCTTCAGGCTTCGGGGAACCGCCGGTTGAGGAACCGAGGGTTCCATGCTGCCGTTCCTGTCGGTTTTATATACCGGGGTTTCCCCCGGAAGCATTGCGCCCGTATGGGCGCATATTTTAGGGTATTTTATTGAGGAGAAGATAATGGCAGCCCTTACTACTGATCAGATTATTGAAGCGATTTCGTCCATGACTGTTTTGGAGGTTTCCGAATTGGTTAAAGCCATGGAGGAAAAATTCGGTGTTTCCGCCGCCGCTCCTATGGCCGTGGCCGTGGCCGCTCCCGGAGCGGCCGCCGCCGAAGCCGGGGAGGCGAAGACGGAATTCAATGTCATTCTTAAGGCCTTTGATGATACCAAAAAAATCGCGGTTATCAAAGAGGTCCGGGCGGTTACCGGACTTGGCCTCAAGGAGGCGAAGGATCTTGTCGAGGGAGCTCCCAAGCCCCTTAAAGAAAATGTCTCCAAGGAAGAGGCCGCGAAAATTAAGGAGCAGGTTGCTGCTGCCGGCGGTACGGTTGAAATTCAGTAGACGAGATAGAAAACAGTTCTTTTTTTCTCTTAAATCCGGGATACGGCAAGGGATGATCCCCCGTTTTGGTATGTCCAAGGCGGGGGTGTATTGTCTGCCCGCGGTCCCGGCGGCTCCCGGTATGTAGCCGGGGGCTTTTTGTAGTTTTGGCGCCGCAGCGCGGGCTGCCGAAGCAGGGGGTAATGGGATGGTAAAGGAAAAAACAGTAACCCAAAGGACCTATATCGGGAAGGATATCCAGGACGTGATGGACCTTCCGGATTTGATAGATATTCAGCTTTGTTCTTATGAGCGGTTCTTGCAGCGGGAACGGCTGCGGGATCATCAAGAGATGGAAGACCAGGGACTGGAAGAAGTTTTCAGAACCACCTTTCCCATCGAAAGTCCCGCCGGGGATATGCTGTTGGAATACGAATATTACACCCTGGATGAAGAAAACGTCAAATTTTCGGAGCAGGATTGTAAACAGAAGGGGCTTACCTATGCGGTGCCCTTGAAGGCCCGGGTTAACCTGATCTTTCAGCAAACCGGGGAAATCCGCCAGAAGGATATTTATATGGGGGATATCCCCATCATGACTGAACGGGGAACCTTCATTATAAACGGGGCGGAACGGGTGGTGGTCTCCCAGATCCACCGCTCGCCGGGGGTTATTTTTAGCCACGAAAAGGGGGCGTATTCCTCCCGGATCATCCCCTACCGGGGCTCCTGGCTGGAATTTGAAATCGACCAGAAGCGGGAGTTGATCTACGCCAAGATCGACCGGAAAAAACGGATCCTGGGAACCATCTTCCTCCGGGCCTTGGGATATGAAAGCCGGGAGACGATTATCCGCGCCTTTTATACCGTGGAAACCCTGGAGGTAAAGGACGATAGGGAAACCAGGGAACAGTTTTCCGGCAAGGTCCTCGCCGCGGCGGTATGGGTTAACGAAAACGCCGCGGAGGCCGATAAAACCGGGGGAACCGATGCCGGGGACATGAAAAAACTCTACCGGGTCGGCGAAAAGCTGCACCCCCACAACGTGGATGAACTCCTGGCAAACGGCGTTACCTCCGTGGAGGTTATCAATTTTGAAGCCCCGGATTCCCTTAATTCCCCGATGCTCCTCAACTGTTTCGAGCGGGAGGAGATCAAATTCCTCAAGGACGATCCCGATCGGGACGAACCTTCCAAGGAAGACGCCCTTTCGGCGGTCTATTCGGTCCTTATGCCCGGGGAATCCATCACCGTGGATGCCGCCGAAAAGGACCTTTTGGGGATGTTTTTCACCTCCCGGCGTTACGATCTGGGCAAGGTGGGCCGTTACAAACTCAACAAAAAATTCGACTTTAACCCCCCCCTGGATGAATTTACCCTGACCAAACAGGACATCATCGCCACCATGAAGTTTCTTATCAAGGTGTATGTGGGGGATGAACATATCGACGACATCGATCACCTGGGGAACCGGCGGGTCCGGTCCGTGGGGGAATTGATGGCCAATGCCCTAAAAACCGCGTTCAGCCGGATGGAACGGATCGCCAAGGAGCGGATGAGCCTTAAAGAGACCGATACCATTAAACCCCAGGACTTAATTTCGATTAAGCCCGTGGTGGCGGTGATCAAGGAATTTTTTGGGTCCAGCCAGCTCTCCCAGTTTATGGACCAGGTAAACCCCCTGGCGGAGCTGACCCACAAGCGGCGGCTTAACGCCCTGGGCCCCGGGGGGCTTTCCCGGGACCGGGCGGGTTTCGAGGTCCGGGATGTCCACTACACCCACTACGGCCGGATGTGCCCCATCGAGACCCCGGAAGGTCCCAATATCGGGCTTATCGTGTCCCTGGCGAACTACACCCGGGTCAATGAATACGGCTTCCTGGAAACCCCCTACCGCAAGGTCGCCAAAGGGGTGGCCACCAAGGATATCGAATACCTTTCCGCCATGGACGAGGACCGGTATTACATAGCCCAAGCCTCGGCGAAGCTGAAAACCAACGGCTTGTTTGCGGACGATCAGATCTCCTGCCGCCGTCAGGGGGATTATACCAACCGGGGGCCCGAGGACATTCAGTACATGGATGTTTCCCCCAAGCAGATCATCTCGGTTTCCGCTTCCCTCATCCCCTTTCTGGAACACGACGACGCCAACCGGGCCCTGATGGGTTCCAATATGCAGCGTCAGGCGGTGCCCCTGGTGTTCCCTGAGGCCCCCCGGGTGGGAACCGGTATGGAGGGGAAATGCGCCTATGATTCGGGGGTGCTGGTCAAGGCCCGGCGGGACGGCACGGTGATCCGGGTAACTTCCCAGGATATCGTGGTTAAACCCGCCGAAGCGGGAAAGCCCAATGCCGCCACCAATGCCGAGGGGCTGGATGTGTATCCGCTGATCAAATACCAGCGGACCAACCAGGACACCTGCTACAACCAGCGGCCCCTGGTAAAGATCGGGGAAAAGGTCGCCGCCGGCCAGGTTGTCGCCGACGGGCCCGCCACCCGGAACGGGGAATTGGCCCTGGGCCGGAACATCCTCGTGGGTTTTATGCCCTGGAACGGATACAACTACGAAGATTCCATCCTCATCTCCCAACGGGTGGTGAAGGATGATATGTTCACCTCGATCCATATAAAAGAGTTTATCACCGAAGTCCGGGAGACCAAATTGGGGCCGGAAAAAATAACCCGGGACATTCCCAATACTTCCGAAAAGAGCCTGGACAACCTGGACGCCGAGGGGATTATCCGGGTGGGGGCCAAGGTCCGCTCCGGGGACATCCTGGTGGGGAAGGTTACCCCCAAAAGCGAAACCGAAACCACCCCGGAATTCAAGCTCCTCAACTCGATCTTTGGGGAAAAGGCCAAGGAAGTCCGGGATTCCAGCCTCCGGGTGCCCCACGGCATCGACGGGACCATCATCGATATCCAGCGGCTCAAACGGACCGAAGGGGACGACCTCAACCCCGGGGTGGACGAGGTGGTTAAGGTCCTGATCGCCACCAAACGCAAGCTCCGGGAAGGGGATAAGATGGCGGGCCGCCACGGTAACAAGGGGGTCGTGGCCCGGATATTGCCCGAAGAGGATATGCCCTACATGGAAGACGGCACCCCCCTGGATATCTGCCTCACCCCCCTGGGGGTCCC
>JAITKD010000051.1 GCA_031278575.1 Spirochaetaceae bacterium
ATTTGCGCAATGAAATGAGCAAATACATTAGGGAAACGCGATTAGCGTCAAGTTAATCAGCGTTTCCCTAGTAATTACAATTGAAACATCAACCATGAAAACAATTAAAAAAATTAAAACATTTGGAGAATATATTTTATCTCAGGCCAAATCAAATCTGAAGTGCGAAAACAGAGGGGTATAGAAAAGGCATCGTCAAGTCCGGTAAAATGAAGTTGCAAAACCATTTTTCGGAAGAGAACGATGCCTTATACTCATTTTACCCGTGATGAAAGAATTACGCTGCAGGCAATGGCCCGGTATGCGGCTGCCCAAATGCTGTGGACTTTACCCCGTTGGAGACTCGCGGGGTCAGGCCGAGGTTTTGGGGGCTTTGGGGGTCAGCCCTGCCCCCGGCGGCGGGCCGGGCCCCCGTTCACGGGCCTTCCGGGGGGGCGCCCATGTCCCCAAGCAGGGCCTGGGCCTGGGAATCCGGCAGGGTCTGGACTTCCCGGAGCTTCCGCTCAATGGACCGGGAACGGGTTCCGGCCCGTTCGATTTCTTTGCTGGCCTGGTCGAGTTTTTCCTTGGTTTTGTCCAGGACCTCCCCGAATTTTCCGAACTCGGTCCGGACCGCCCCGAGCAGTTCCCATATTTCGCTGGTCCGTTTTTCCACCGCCAGGCTCCTGAACCCCATCTGCAGGCTGGAGAGAAAGGCCGAAAGGGTGGTGGGGCCGGTGATGGTGATCTTGGATTCCCGCTGGAGGGATTCAAACAGATTGGGGATCCGCAAAACCTCCGCGTAGAGGCCCTCGAAGGGCAAAAACATGATGGCAAAATCCGTGGTATGGGGGGGATCCACGTATTTGGTTTTAATATCCTTGGCAAAAAGCCGGATTTTCCGTTCCAGCTCTTTTTTATACCGGTCTATGTCCTCGACGTTCCCCGTTTCGTAGGCGGCCTGGAGCCGCTCGTAATCCTCCGAGGGGAATTTGGCGTCCAGGGGCAGCCAGAGGATCCGGTCCGAATTCTCTTTGCTGGGGATCTTGACCGCGTATTCCACCATATCGTTGCTGCCCGCCTTGGTTTTCACGTTTTGGGCGTACTGGTTGGGGGAGAGGATCTGTTCCAGAATGGCCCCCAGTTGGTATTCCCCCAGGACCCCCTTGGTTTTAACATTGGACAGGACCTTTTTAAGGTCCCCCACCCCGGTGGCCAGGCTCTGCATCTCCCCCAGGCCCTTCTGGACCAGTTCCAGCCGCTCGCTGACCAGCTTGAAGGATTCCCCTAAACGGGTTTCCAGGGTTTTATGGAGTTTTTCGTCCACCGTTTCCCGCATCTTTTCCAGTTTGACGCTGTTGTCGTTTTGGATGTCCAGGAGCTTCTTTTCCATGGCCCCCCGCATCTTTTCCAGGGAATTGGACAGTTCTTCCCGGTTTACCCGGGCGGAATGGTTCACCGATTCCAGGATGGCCTTTAATTTTCCCTCCAAAAGGGAAGAAAAGTTGATAAAAACCCGGTTGAGTTCCTCCCGGGAATCCTTGGCGGACCGGTTCATCTCCTCCCGGTTTCTGCCGAATTCATCCCTAAGGGAAATTTCATTTTTATCGAGCCGTTTTTCGTATTCCAGAAACCGCTGGGCGGTCTGCTCCTGTTCCCGGGAATCGTTTTTTTTGATTAAAATAATCAAGAGGAGGATGAGTTCCAGGGCTATTCCAATCAAAATCAGCCAGAGGATATGGGTTTCCAACATAGCGCCTTCCTTACGGGTAAAAATAGGGTGAACCGGTTCCCCCTGCCTGAAAGGGGACGGCTTGAAAAGGACCGCTCCCTCAGGTACAGTTAGAGTATGCCGAATTTACGGTATTTTATAAAGGTACTCCCGGTCCTCTTGTTTTTTTTCGGGGCGATGGGTCCCGGGTGGGCCCAATCCGGTGAGGAGGATCCTTCCGCCCTCATCGGCCTTACCCTGGAGGAGGTCCTGTCCCGGTTCGGGCCGCCCCGGCTGGTGTACCCCGTCCGGGGGCTTGAGGAATGGCAGGATGACGTGGTTTTTGAATATGAAAACCGGGACCTGTATATTCACCGGGACCGGGTCTGGCAGGTGGGGCTTACCTCGGCCTATGGGATAACGCGGGGGGATCCCCGGTCGCTGGCGCTCCTGGTTTTGGGGGAAAGGGCCCGGAATTTTGACGGTTATATCGCCGTTTCCTTTCCGGGCGGGTCCTGGCCCCTCCGTATCCGGGTGAATATAGATTCCCAAGACAAGGTCGCGGGGGTGTTTATTTATCGTTCCGATTTTTAAGGGAGTTAAAATGGCCCGAATTTGCCTTTGTTTAACCGGGAAAACCCTTGCCCGGGATCAGGAGATCCTGGAAAAATACGAAAAACAGGTGGATATGGCGGAACTCCGGGTGGATTGTCTTGATCCGGATGAACGGTTCCTGATCCGCCGTTTCCCCGAGATGGTAAAGGCGCCGGTGATCCTGACGATCCGGCGGGAACGGGACGGCGGTTTTTTTGTCGGCGGCGAGGGGGCCCGGATCATCCTGTTATCCAAGGGCCTTGCCTTTGCCGAGGCGGATCGCCGGCATAATTTTGCCTACGTGGATTTGGAGGAGGACCTGAACGTCCCCAGCCTTGAGGAGGCCGCCCGGACCTTTGGCACCCGGATTATCCGTTCCTTCCACGATTATCAGGGGGTGGAGCAAAACCTCGCCGGCCGGCTCCGGGCATTGCGCCACGGAGGGGACGAAATTGCCAAAGCCGCGGTGATGCCCCGGTCCATGGCGGAGGTGATCCGGGTCTACGAGGCTGCCCGGGAGACCCGGGGTTTAGAGAAAATACTCCTCTGTATGGGGGATTACGGCGGTAATACCCGGATCCTGGCGGAACTTTTGGGCTCCCACTTAACCTATGCCGCGGTTAAGGGGGAGGCCGATATGCCTCCGGGGGCGCCGGGCCAGCTTTGCCCCAAGGAGTTGGTGGATTTTTACCGGTTTCGGACGATTACCCCCAAAACCCGGATCTTCGGGATCGTGGGTTTTCCCCTCACGGCCACCTCCAGCCCCGCTTTTTTTAACACCATCTTTAGCCAGCAAAACCTGGACGCCGTGTATATTCCCTTTCCTTCGGATTCCCTGGAGGCCTTTATGCGGCTGGCGGACCTCATCGGCCTGGAGGGAGCGTCGGTAACGATCCCCTACAAAGAGGAGATCCTGCCGTATTTGAAACTCCGCTCGGAAAAGGTGGATTTTATCAAGGCCTGCAATACCATCCTCCGGCGGCCGGGCGGCTGGGTCGGGGCCAATACGGATGCCCTGGGATTTTCCGACTCCCTCCTCAATTTTATCGGCGCGAAGAACCTCAAGGGGAAAAGGGTTACCATTATCGGGGCCGGGGGAGTCGCCCGGGCGGTGGCGGCGGAGGTGTACCGGCTCAAGGGGAAGGCCCTGGTCCTCAACCGCACCCTGTTCCGCGCCCGGGATCTGGCCGCCCCGTACCGTTTTGCCTGGTCGGGCCTCGACGGCCGGGGGGCGGACCTGATGTCCAGGTATTCGGACATCATCATCCAAACCACCTCGGTGGGGATGGAACCGGATGTTAACGCCGATCCCCTGGAGTTGTACAAATTTACGGGGAAAGAGGTGGTGATGGATCTTATTTATAAGCCGGAAACCTCCCATCTATTAAGGCGGGCCGCCCAGGCGGGCTGTTCTATCCGGAACGGGTATGATATGCTCATCCGTCAGGCCCAATACCAGTACACCCAGTTTTTGGGGGGAGATTTTCCCGCGCAGCTTATGTCCCGGATGATTATTTGAGAAGGAGCGGTTTATGGATCAAGGATCGGTTAAGGAATTGGTCGGTAAAAAGGCGGTGGAAACCATGGTAAAAAGCGGCATGAAGCTGGGGCTTGGAACCGGTTCCACCGCCATGCCCGCGGTTCGTCATGTGGGCCTTCTCCTGCGACAGGGGGTATTGAAGGATATCCGGGCGGTTCCCACCAGTTTTCAGACCAGTATAGAATGTGAAAAATGGGGAATTCCCCTGTTCAGCCTCAATTCCGCGGAGATCCGGGGGGAATTGGACCTGACCATTGACGGCGCCGACGAGGTGGACCCCCGGGGGTATTGCATCAAGGGGGGCGGCGGGGCCCTGCTGGTGGAGAAGATCACCGCCTATGCCTCAAAAGCCTACGTCATCGTGGCGGACGAGACCAAGGTGGTGGAAAATCTGGGGCTGCGCTTCCCCCTGCCCATCGAGGTAATCCCCGAAGCCCGGGTGTCCGTATCCCTGGCCCTGGAAGCCTTTGGGGGGGAGCTTATGCTGCGGGAGGCGGTGCGTAAGGCCGGGCCGGTAATCACCGAACACGGGAACCTCCTTTTGGATCTGCGGTTTAAACGCCCCGTGGATCCCGTCCTTTTGGAAACCGAACTCAACCGCATCCCCGGAATCGTGGAAAACGGCTTTTTTACCCGGCTTATCCCCCGGGTCTTGGTGGGTCATGCCGATGGGACCGTGGAGATCCGGGACTGATGGGACTGGACCGGCATATCAATTTTTTTGAACTGGAAAAGGCCGCCGCCAAACCGGGCTGTCCCCTCTGCCGGATCATCGCCGAGCGGGTGGAACGGTATATGGATAACCTGCTTTTTGAACACGTTTCCGACCGGGCTTTCCGGGCGGCCTACCGCGTTGCCGGGGGGTTCTGCGCCTGTCATTCCCGGCATCTTGAGTCCTTTCGGGACGGCCTTGCGGTGGCTATTTTGGGACGGGACATCCTGGAGGACCGGCTGAAGGCGTTTACCACGGGAAAATTCCGCAAACCCAAAGCCCCCTGCCCGGTTTGTCTGGAACAGGACCGGATAGAAGGGGAGTACCTCAGCTTTCTTGCCGGTTCCGGCGGGGACGGCCGGAACGAAGCGGACCTGCGGGCCGCCTTTACCGCTTCGGAGGGGCTCTGCCTCCCCCATTACGAAAGGCTCATGAGGAGCGCCCGGACCATCCCCGGCTGGATCATCCGGTTCCAGGAGGAGCGTTTCCGGGAACTCCTCGTCCGGACGGAACGGTTCATTGAGCTGTCCGCCTACGGCAGGCAGGAGGAATTTTCCCGGCTTGAAGAAAAGGACAAAGTCGTCTGGAAGGAACTCGCGGCGGCCCTCCGGGGGGCAACGTTCCGTTAGGGAAACGCTGATTAACTTGACGCCAATCGCGTTTCCCTAAGGTATTTGCTCATTTCATTGCGCAAATGGGGTAAACTTTGTTTCCTTGCGTTAAAGTAGCACCGATTGCGCCAACATAGTTGGCGAATTCTTGATTGAATAAATCAGTGCTTCCTTAGGGCTATGCCGGGGGTATATATATGAAAGGAATATGGTTGTGAAAAGAGATAGGTTTTAGCGAGGGCGGTAAGGCTCGCCGTCCACGGCAACTCGGACAGGGGCGCGCCGACACCGACCGCTGTCCGCGCCTCGTACCGGACGTGTTCCCTCAATCACGTTTCATGCGCATAACCTCCGCGCTATATATGCGGTGGGAGCCGTCCTGCTTTCATCAAACGGGAAAAAGCGCGAAAAAGATGAAAAACGAAAAATTTTGAAACAGGCCCTAACTTATAACGCAGAGCTAAAAGAAAGGACAAGGGAAGTGCCGCCGCGAACCGTGTAATCCTGTTTATGGCACCGCCTCTGATCCTGTGATTCTGGAAAACCTCCGGAGATTGTGATATGCTTTTTCGAACGCGGGCGGGCCGAAACCGAATGGACGGCGCAGCCGGCAAAGGGGTA
>JAITKD010000054.1 GCA_031278575.1 Spirochaetaceae bacterium
GAGCTTCTAGCGGAAGAAGCCCCTTATGCCCCCGAAGCGCTTCCCGAAGAAGCCGATACCCAGCCGCTTGAGGAAGAAACCCCTTATGCCCCCGAAGCGCTTCCCGAAGAAGCCGATACCCAGCCGCTTGAGGAAGAAGCCCCTTATGCCCCCGAAGCGCTTCCCGAAGAAGCCGATACCCAGCCGCTTGAGGAAGAAGTATTGGAGGATGGGGATCTCCAACCCTTCGATTTGGATGGCTCGGACCTATATTCCCAATCCTTTGAGGAAGCCGCGGAACAACCGGATGTTTTGGAACCGGAAGATGCGTTCATGGATATAGATACGGATATAGATATTTCTGATGAGCCCATCTCCCCCCCCCTGGGATTTGATTACACTCCCGATGAACTCCCTTCAGCGGAGGATTCTCCGGAACTACAGATGCTTCAGGAAGAAGGGGTAACGCCCATGACTGAAGCGCCGAATGACACCAGTTACCTGGAGGAAGATCCTCTAAGGGCGGACGATTTTGATGAGGACGCCCTTGATTTATCCAACGCGGTCATTGAGAATCCGGATCTTTCGGGGGATGTGGTGGAAAATCCCATTCAGGAACCGTCCCTGGAATCAATTTCCATTGACCTTGATCTGGAAGAACCTTTGGAACTTCCCGAGGAGAGTACCGCGGAGTTTTCGGAGTTTCCTGAGGATAGTCAGGAGGAAATATCCATAGATATAGCCGGGGAAGATTTTGAGCCCCAGGAAATATCCCCGGATACGGAAGAATATCAGGAAGCGGTTGAACCGGGTTTCCCGGAAACAGGGGATGAAACAATCGAAGTTTCCCCGGAGGCAGAAGATTTTGCCCAGGTCGTTCCCGAAGATTTTGTGGTGGAGGCCGACGACTCCCAGGTACCCTTTGACAACGCCTTGGCCCTGGAAGAAGCCATCCCGGAAGAATCCGTTTTTATGTATACCGGTGAAGGTGAAGATTCTGAAGAGGGGACGCCGGCACAACCGAATATTCCTGATAATCTCAAAGAGGAGTTAAAAGTTGTGCTTTCCTATATGGATCAGCTTCTGGAATCCCTGCCGGAAGAAAAAATTGAGGAATTCGCCCAATCGGAATATTATAATACCTATAAAAAACTTTTTGAGGAACTAGGTTTAGTTTAATGGGGCTTTTAAGTAAAGCTGCTTCCTGGGGTATTGAACAAATAAAAAAAGAACTGATTCAATACCATAGGGTTCAGGGGGTTCTTAAGGGTATAATTTTTGAGGCGCCGGAAGTTATAGAACAGCGGGGGGAGAGGGATCCGGCGGCAGTTATAACCGCTTCCTTTGCCGTTACCCTGCCCCTTCCCGTATTTCGTTGTCTTATGTTGTTACCCTCCTCCATTGATACGGAACTGGCTGCCCATAGAATTTCAAAAACCCTCAACAGAGAAGCCCTTTGTACCTTTGAGTCGGAAAGCCCCGGGGAGGTTTTGGAACGTCTTCGGCCCTATCTGTAACCACATGAAAGAACGGCTGGTCCCTACCGGAAGCGGGGTACCCACGGTATACGCCGGGGAGCAGGCGTTGCATTCCCGGTATAACCCCCGGGGGGAAGCGGAAAAATACATTAACGCCCTGAACTTACGCGAAAATATCCGGGTTTTTATTCTTATTGAACCGGGGATGGGGTATATGGTTCCGGTATTACGGAAAAACAACCCCCAAGCCAGGATTATTGCGCTGCATGTTTCGGATTTTTTTATAATCCCGGAAGCCGGCGGAGATCAAACCTTGGAAGCGGACGCGGTTTGGGGTCCCGGCAGTGTAATACCGGTCCAGCGTTTTTTGGAGGAACAGATCCCCGATATGGAGGCCCGGTCTATTGGCCTTATCGAATGGCGGCCTTCCCTGGCCGCTTACGGAGAAGGCTATCTCAGGCTCCTTTCCGAGGCCGCCGATTTTATCAAACAGGTTGACGCCAATACCAGAACCGTCAAGAATTTCGGCCGGAGATGGTTTAAAAATGTATTTAAAAACCTTAGGATCCTCCAACGGATTTTAGAGCCGGGCCCGTTTTTGAGCCCCGTGATCATCACCGGGGCGGGGCCCAGCCTGGAAGAAACCATCCCCCTGATCCGGGAATGGGGAAAAAAGGAATCCCCGGGGATCCTGGCGGCGGCTTCCTCGGCGGAGGCCCTGGCCGCCGGGGGAATCCTGCCGGATCTCATCATAAGTACCGATGGCGGCGGATGGGCCCCGGTTCACCTCCAGGGGGCTTTAAGAAAAAAGCCCCCGGCCCTGGCCGCAACCCTGAACGCCGCCCTCCCCTCCCAATGCGGGGACCTGCCCGTCCTGGTATTAAGCGACGGCAGTGTCTGGCAAAACCTGCTCCTCAAAAGCATGGTCATCCCTTTTATCCCGCTGCCCTCCCGGGGTACGGTAACCGCTTCCGCCTTGGATCTTGCCCTGGTCCTTACCCGGGGAGAGATCTTCATTGCCGGAACGGATCTTTCCCACCGGGACCTCCGTACCCATGCCCGGCCCTACAGCTTTAACCGGCTTCTGGAGTTACGGGCGTCCCGGTTTCATCCCCTGTATTCGGAAACCTTTGTCCGGGCGGGGGCCATCGCCGCTTCGGGAAGCCACGGGATCTATGCCGCCTGGTTCAGCCGGCAGTTGGCGGCCTACCCAAACCGTATCCATACCCTGGGAAACAATAGCCCGGTTTTTGATTCCCTTGGAAGCGGGAAAAAACCCGGCGTTCCCTTTCCGGGGGCGCCGGGGGCGGCAAAGGGAAGGTTCCTTTCCGGGGGGAAGATAACCCGGCCTTCCTTTCCCGCGGAACACGCCCTGAAAGCCCTTTTAGGAGCCCTGGGGGATCCCCGTTTTGCCCCGGTCATTTCCGGGGAATTATCCTCCCTTCTCCTCGATGAAAGGGAAACGCCCTCTCCCCGGAGGCTCAAACAGGTCATCCGATCCCTCGCGGAACCTTATTTTTCGGGGAGGTTCGGGAATGGATAAACAATACCTTTTTGAGCGGAACCTCCTGGCCCTTTCCCTATCGGATCCGGAACTTTGTTCCCGGCTTACCGCGGCTGAAACAACCCGGGGACGGTATAAATTCCTCACCGCCCGTTCCGGCGGCCGGATCCCCGCCTTGATCGATCCCAGCGGCGCCGCCCATCCCCTCCATTCCCTGGTGGATCCCCAAAAAGAAGGGAGGCGGTTGGTCGCTACGGTAACCGATGAGGGGTTCCTGGTTTTCTTCGGCCTTGGAGGGGGGTATCATATACAGGCGGCCCTGGAACGGGAGGATATATACCGGGTTTTGGTGGTGGATTACGACTTGAACGGAATCGCGGAACTGTTAAGTTCCCAAGAATATATCCATATTTTTAACGATCCCCGGTTCCGCTTATTGGCGGACATTTCCCCGGCGGCCCTGGAAACGTACATCCCCCAGGTTTACCAGCCGGTCCTGCACGGAGGCATCCGGGTACTACCGCTGCGGACCAGGACCGGGCTTGATCAAGTCCGGTTTAATGAGGCCGGCAATGCCTTTACCCGGGCCATTGAACGGATAAAGGCAGATTATTCGGTACAGGCCTATTTTGGGAAACGGTGGTTTTCAAATATTATCCGAAACCTCTTCCGGGCGGAACGGGATGTTCCCCCCATTCCGCCGATCCGCCACGCGGCGATCAGCGCCGCCGGGCCTTCCTTGGACAGGCAGCTCCCGGAACTTATCCGGCGGCGGGATTCTTGTTACCTGATAGCCACCGACACCTCCCTGCCCAGCCTCCTCGCCGCGGGGGTGGAACCGGATGCGGTGATTTCCATAGACTGTCAGCATATCAGCTATTTTCATTTTATGGGGGGACTCCCCGAGCATATTCCCCTGTTCCTGGATCTGGCAAGTCCTCCGGCGGTGGCCGCTTGTTCTAAAAACCTCCACTTTTTCTTGAGCGGCCACCCCCTGGCCCGGTATATTTCCCGGTTCTGGCGTTCCTTTCCCGGGGTAGACACCTCCGGGGGTAATGTTACCTATGCGGCCCTATCCCTGGCGGATACCCTGGGAGCCCAACAGATAGAACTATACGGGGCTGATTTTTC
>JAITKD010000084.1 GCA_031278575.1 Spirochaetaceae bacterium
GGGGATCCTGGTGTTTATAGGCAGCCTTTGTTTCTTGATTTCCGACTCTATTCTGGGGTACTTTACCTTTAGAACCTCATCTAAATATGGAAGTTTTTTTATTATGTTTTTTTATATGATTGCCCAGGGAAGTATCGTCATCGGCCTGGCAAATCTGGGAACTGTTTCCGGTTAACAGCAGCCATGCGGATAATCGCCGATCTTCACCTCCATTCCCGTTTTTCCCGAGCTACCAGTCCCAAGCTAAGTCCGCCCTTTTTGGAGCGCTGGGCCCGGATTAAGGGGCTTCACCTCGTGGGAACCGGGGATTGCACCCATCCCCAGTGGCTCACGGAATTGCGGGAACAGCTTGAGGAGGGGGAGGAGGGGTTGTACGTGCTGAAAAAAAAGGTCCGTAAGGACTTTGATTCAGGACCCGCCCTGACGGAGGCCCTCCCTAATCCGGGGGGATCCGAGGGAATTTTTCCCCGGTTTGTCCTTACCGGGGAGATCAGTACGATTTACAAAAAGGGTGATAAAACCCGGAAGGTTCATCACCTCGTGATCCTGCCGGACTTTAAGGCCGCCGCGTCCTTTCAGACCCGGCTGGAAAAGGTGGGGAATATCCGTTCCGATGGCCGGCCGATCATCGGGATCGATTCCCGGGACCTCCTTTCCCTGCTCCTGGAGGCGGATGAACGGGCCATCCTCGTCCCCGCCCATATCTGGACCCCCTGGTTCTCCGCCCTGGGGGCCAAGTCGGGGTTTGACGCCATCGAGGACTGTTACCGGGACCTGGCGGATCGGATCCCCGCGGTGGAGACCGGCCTCTCCTCGAACCCCCCCATGAACTGGGCCCTGAAATCCCTGGACCGGTTCTCGATCATCTCCAATTCCGATGCCCATTCCCCGGATAAACTCGGCCGGGAAGCCACGGTTTTTGAGATGCCCCTGTCCTACCCCGGCCTGGGGGATGCCCTGTGGCAGCGGAGCCGGGGTCAGACCCCTAACGGGAAGCGGGGGGACCGGCCCCGGATCATCGAAACCATTGAATTTTTTCCCCAGGAGGGAAAGTACCACTACGACGGCCACCGGAAATGCGGCCATTACGGGAGCCCCCAGGATGCGGCGGAGGGGAACGGCCTCTGTCCGGTCTGCGGTAAGCCCATGACCCGGGGCGTTATGGGGCGGGTATTGGAACTGGCGGACCGCCCGGTGGATGAAAGCGCCCCCTGTCCCCAGGGTTCCGGCAAAACCAACCGGCGGCCCTACCGTTCCCTGATCCCCCTGCAGGAGATACTGGGGGAACTTTTGGAAACCGGAAGGGCGTCGAAAAAAAATATGGCCGCCTATACCGCCCTGGTGGAAACGGCGGGCAGCGAATTCTCCCTGCTCCTGGACATGACCCCAAAGGAAATTGCGGGCCTTTCCTGCCCCGGCCTTTCGGGGGAACTTTTGGCCGAGGCCCTAAACCGGATGCGGTCCGGACAGGTGTTCATTGAGCCCGGGTATGACGGGGAGTACGGGGTGATCCGGGTGTTCCCCCGGGGAGAAAAGATCCTGACCGGGAAGGAGGAGGCGCTCTTTCCGGATATGCCCCGGGATGAAACCGGAGCCGAAACAAAGGCCCTCCCCCCGGTGAAAAACAAAAAAACGCCCCGGAAGGGGAAAAAGGCGGTTCCGGGGGATATCCCCAGGGGGGACTTTACCCCGGACGGAGAACAGGAAAAGGTTATATCCTTTGGGGGAAGCCGCGCCCTGATCATCGCGGGGCCGGGGACGGGAAAAACCGCGGTACTGGCCGCCCGGATTGCCCGGATCATACGGGAAGGTACGGATCCCGCCTCCGTCCTTGCGGTGAGTTTTACCGTCAAGGCAGCGGCGGAACTGCGGGAAAGAATCGCTAAAAACGCCGGAACCGATGCGGCAAAAAAAGTTACCGCCGTCACCTTTCATTCCCTCTGCGCATCGATCTTGCGGGAACAGCCGGCAAATACCGGGGTCCCGCAAAATTTCCATATCCTGGATGATCTCCGGCGGAGCGCCCTCTTGCAGGAACTCTGCGGGGAACTCCCCAAAGACCGGCGGATCCATGCCCAAGCCCTGGGGAACTATATCGAAGCACGGAAACGTTTCCTTTTATTACCCGGCGATGACAAACCAAAACCCGATTCCGGGATATTGAAGGCCTTAGCGGAAGATCTGGGACTGCCCGAGGGGAACCGTGAGAAGGAAGGGCTTTATGGGCTGTACCGGATCCGTCTGCATTCCGGGGGATTCCTGGATTTTGACGACCTCGTGGCGGGAACCGTCAGGCTTTTCGCTTCCCGAAAGGATATCCTTTCCCGTTATCAAGACCGGTTCCGTTATATCTTTGCGGATGAATACCAGGACATCAACTTTGCCCAATATGCCCTGCTGCGCCTGTTAGCCCCCAACGCCGATCCCGGGGAGTCCTCCCTTTGGGTTATCGGCGACCCCAACCAGGCCATCTACGGCTTCCGGGGTTCGGACAAACGGTTCATAGACCGTTTCCCCGTGGATTACCCCGGATCCGCCCGGTTCCACCTGACCCGGAGTTTTCGCTGCGCCGGGCCTATTATTGACGCGGCGAACCGGCTCGTAGATGACCACCTGGGGGGTACCGGGGACGCGGTCAGCCTTTTCCGTTCCCAATACCCCACGGAAAAATCCGAAGCCGAAGGTATTGCCCGGTCTATTTCCCGGCTGATTGGGGGTACCAGCTTTTTTGCCCTGGACAGCCATACCACGGACGGCCCCTCCCTACCGGGCGGCCCCGATATTGCCGGGGAACTCACCGGCCTGGGGGATTGCGCCATACTGCTCAGGACCATTTCCCTGGCCCCTCCCCTGGTTAAGGCCCTGCGGGACCATGGGATTCCCTTTGAGCTTACCGGGGAAATACCCTGGTGGGAAGAAGATCCGGTTAAGCCCCTGCTGGATCTGCTGCGGAACATCCACGGACCCACGGGCGGCGGCGGGCAGAAAAAGACCGGCTTAAAAAACAACGGCGATCCCCAGGATAAAAAAGTTTGGGATGCCGCCCTGAACCGGGGGCCGGTGTTTTCCGTGGCGGATAAATCCCCCGTGGAGGCGGTGCGATCCGCCTGGGACTTTATGCGTGAAAACGGAACAGCCCCGGTATCCAAGGGCAAAGAGGAAGTTTTGGAGCGTCTTTTTAGTTTGGCGTCCCTGTACGAAGATCTGTCCTCGTTCCTGGACACCCTCGCGATCAGCGGCCCCGAGGGGATTCGGGAAATAAAAAGCGAGGGGGTCCGGATCATGACCATCCATGCGTCTAAGGGCCTGGAATTCGATCATGTTTTTGTGGCTGCCCTGGAAGAGGGATTACTCCCCTTCACCCTGTTCGACAAACCCCTGGGGAAAAACCAGAAAAAAGCGGATGGGGAAACCGAAAATCGGATTGATGAGGAACGGCGGCTCCTCTATGTGGCCATGACCAGAGCCCGGCGGGGGCTTTACCTTTCCTGGGCACGGCAACGGAACTATCAGGGCAGAAAACTGCAGGGCGGCCCCAGTCGTTTCCTTGAAGCCCTGGAAGAAACGGTCCCCTTGCTGCGGGAAGCGCGGGAAAGAAAACGGGAACCCCAGTTACGGTTATTCTAACACATCCGGCTCTTTAACTCCGGCCGGCTAATCGGCGGGGGGAAGCGGAGAGCCGCCGGATTTCAGATAGACTAGGACAGACCTTTCCCCTGAGCGTTTTCGGCTTGGGGCGGAAAAGACGGTTGATGCGGAACCCCGGGCGGATTGGATCGCCGTTTTCCCATACCGGGGTCTGACCCCACTGTCCGAATCCCTCCGCCCCGATCCGGCCTCCTCCTCCTCTGGCTCCCCCTAAAAACCTGAGCTTGTTCCAAAGACTGAAGTTTCGGAACAGCCTCACCTCTTAAAATTTTTGCAGGTCAAGTTTGGTATAGGAGGGGAGGAGCGGATCCTCCGGTACCGTGTCCGGGTATACGGTGAGGGCTTGGCCGGATTCTCCCGCAAACCGGATGCCGGATTTTAACAATTCAGGAACGAACTTCCGGTACAGAGGGCATCCATGGGTTTGTCCCAGGGTTCCCTAGGGACCTGGGGTACTATTTGGACTTCCAGGCAGAGCCCCAGGGCGGTATAGTTTTTTTTCGCGACGCCGGTTTTTACCCCAGGGACATCAATGCCGGTGAAAAAGCGGTCGTAGTAACCCTTGCCATGACCCAACCGCCCCCCCTGGGGATCAAAGGCAAGGCCCGGGACCAGAACGAGGAACTCCCCCGGTTTCAAGGCATCCTCCTCTTTGACGGCGGCCGGTTCCCGAATATTAAAAGCGCCCATGTACCAGGGCCCGGCCGGGGAGTAGATCCGGTAAAACAGGAGTGTTTCCCCCATAACCTTGGGGACATAAACTTCTTTTTTATCGGAAAAGGCCGCTTCCATGAGGGGGGCCGTATCAATTTCCATGCCGGTGGAAAGAAAAAACAGGATTCTCTGATGATCCCGCCAAAAAGGACATCCCCGGATTCGGGGAAGGGCCTGTACCCCCGCTTCCCGAAACACCCTTGGGGGAAGGGTCCGGAGGAGTTTAGTGATTTCCCGCCGTACTGCCTGTTTTGACATAATCCCATTTTGAGTCTACCACGATAACAAGGGAACGGTCAATTTAACCCGTGGAAATCTCCGCAATTCTCTGTTTAAAATGACCCAACGGGGCCGGTTAGTTCAACCTAAAAATGACCAAATTATTTTGAAGTATATGGTCGTCTTAATTCACGACGATACCTGAGCATGTTCCAAAACCCGGTTGGCGCGAACCTTCGATTGCGAACCTTCGGTTCGATGGAACATACCTTGGTCATTTTTTTACCGTAACGTTCCCGCTTTAGGTCTAGGGAAACGCTGATTAACTTGACGCTCATCGCGTTTCCCTAATGTATTTGCTCATTTCATTGCGCAAATAGGGTAAACTTTGTTTACCTTACGTTAAAGTA
>JAITKD010000140.1 GCA_031278575.1 Spirochaetaceae bacterium
CCACACAGCGAGAAATGAATTATGGAACCTGAGTTAAAATGAGCCTCCGCGGAGGCTCATCCGGGAGCAGGGGGGGGCTGTTTCCTCCGCCAGCCCCCAAAACAGCGGCCGACCCCACGAGTCTCCAACGGGGTCAGACCCCAAAATTAACGCCTAGGAAAACGCTGATTAACTTGACGCTAATCGCGTTTCCCTAATGTATTTACTCATTTTATTGCGCAACTAGGGTAAACTTTGTTTACCGTACGTTAAAGGAGCGCCGATTGCGCCAACGCAGTTGGCGAATTCTCGATTGAATAAATCAGCGCTTCTCTAGGATAAATTCTGGATACTGAAAACCGCGGGGATCCCCCGGATGTTTTTGAGGACCCGTTTGAGATCCTCGCTTTGTTCCAACTGCATGGTAAAAAAACCGGTCAGGCGGTTGACCGAAGTTTCTTCCAGCCGGCCTTCGATGAGGTGTCCCTGGTATTTTCTCACCGCCCCCTCAATTTCGGAAAAAAGGTCCGTGGATAACCGGGCTTCGACCTTGAACCGCTTTACCAGGACGGAACCGGCGTTTTCCCATTCGGTTTCAATTTTCCGCTCCAGAAAGTCGGGAATATTGGCCAGGTTGCTGCAGTTTTTCCGGTGGATGATGATCCCCCGGCCCCGGGAAACGTAACCGATGATGGGATCCCCGGTTACCGGATGGCAGCATTTGGCGAAATGGATCATCATGTTTTTTTCGTCTTCCACCCGGACATGGAGCAGGGCGGTGTCGGTTTTCAGGATCTGGGGCCGGAGCGGCCGCGGTCCCGGTAGTTCCGTTTCTTTTTCCGGCGGGGGCGGGGCTTCCGGCAGGGGGGGCTTTTTTTTGGCCACAATGTTTTTTTCGATGATGATGGAATCGTCATTTTGCTGAAGCCAGGACCGGATTTTACCGCGGGCCTTGGCGGTCCTGACCGTCCGCAGCCAGTTTACATGGGGCCGGGCGTTGGTGGCGGTGAGGATTTCTACCACCTGGGTGTTTTGGAGTTCGCTGCTTAAGGGGATGATCGCCCCGTCGGCCTTGGCCCCGGCGCAGTGTTCCCCAATGGCGGTGTGAATGTGGTAGGCAAAATCAATGGGGGTCGCCCCGGCGGGAAGCTCGATCACCTTGCCCTGGGGGGTAAAAACGTAAATCGAATCCTTGAGGAGTTCCCGCTTGATGTCGTCCAGAAAAGATTCCGAGACCCGGTTAACGCCGCTTTCCGATTCGATCTGTTTCCAATCCCTGAGGCGGTTTACGAGGGATATGTCGGCGGAACGCCCGATTCCTTTGACCCCCCCCATTTTGTACAGCCAGTGGCCGGCGATGCCGTATTCGGCGATCCGGTGCATGTTCCGGGTACGGATCTGTATTTCCAGAAGGTTACCCCCGGCGGCCATCACCGTGGTATGGAGACTTTGGTACCCGTTGGATTTAGGCATGGCGATATAGTCTTTGAACCGGCCGTCCAGGGGTTTCCAGAGGCGGTGGACCAGTCCGAGGAGGGTGTAGCAATTTTCGATACTGTCGCAGAGGATCCGGATACCGAATAAATCGTAGAGATCCCCCATCGCTTTGTTCCGCTTCCGCATCTTCTGATAAATAGAATAAAAATGTTTCGCCCTGCTTTCGACCGATATGGGGATACCCGCCGCCGCCGCTTCCCGGCGGATGTCCTCCTTGACCGTGTCAAGAAAATTCTGCCGTTCCCCCCGTTTTAAGGCGACGCTTTCTTTTATTTGCAGGTACACCTCCCGGTTGAGGTATTTGAGGGCCAGATCTTCAAGCTCGTCTTTGATCCAGGAAATACCCAGCCGGTCCGCCAGGGGGGCGTAGATGTCCAGACATTCCTGGGCTTTGGTTTTGTACTGCCCGCGGTCAACCTCGTCCAGGGTCCGCATGGTGTGGAGCTTGTCCGCCAGTTTGATAAAAATGACCCGGATATCGGTAACCATGGCGAAAAACATTTTCCGTATGTTTTCCGCTTCCTGGAGGGTTTTGCTTTTGGCGGATATGTCGGCGATCCGGGTTACCCCCTCCACCATGAGGCCCACATCCCGGCCGAACCGGTCTTCGATGGCGCCGGCGGACAGGGCGGTTTTTTCCAGGGAATCGTGGAGCAGGGCCGCTATGATCGTGTCGGCGTCGAGGTTAAGGTCCGTTAAAATAGCGGCTACCCCCAGGGGATGGGCCGAAGGAAGCGTTCCGGCTTCACCGGCGGGGCCCTTTTGGTCCGTAAAAAGGTTTTCCCGCCAGGAAAGGGCCTGTACTATCCGTTCCCGTTCCCCCGCTTCGTAGCGCTGAATTTTTTCTTTAAAATCTGACCCATAGGACATTTTTTACTATAAGGCGACTACCCCCCTCCCTGGGGTAATTATTTCCCTAACGGCGGTTTTTTGTCTAGGGTTACGTTCGGGAATAGGGGAGGCGTTCCCAAAACTTCAGTTTGGGGAGGGCGGGCTCCATACCCCGAGGTTCTTCATTTTCGGCTATTTCTTTTGATAACATACCGCGGCGGCTTGTATTTTTTATAAATCCGCTCTATAATCATAATTAATATGAAAGATTATCGAAAGAAAAGGGGAATTTTTTTAAATATATGCTCGTTGAACTAAATGAACGGCAGCGTACTATCCTCGATAAACTTTCGGAGGACGGTTCCGTATCGGTGGCCGCCCTGGCCCAGGTTCTGGGTTTGTCGGAAGTGACGATCCGGGGGGACCTCAAGGATATGGAAGACAAGGGATGGATCACCCGTAAATGGGGGGGAGCCGCGCCGGTGATGCACCGGGACATTCTGGAGCGGCAGCGGGAACACCAGGAACAAAAAAATCTTATTGCCCGGGCCGCGGCGGACCTGGTTCGGGATGGGGACGTGATCATGATTGAGGCGGGGACTACCACCGCCCTGGTGGCCCGGTATCTGCTGGGAAAGCGGGATGTTCATATTGTAACGAATTCAACCCTGGTTTTTTCTTATGCCCGGATGAATCCCCTCCTCCAGATCACCATGACCGGCGGTGAATTCCGGCGGCCCACCGAATCCATGGTGGGCCCCATTGCCCTGGGTACCATCGCCCGGCTTAACGTCAAGCTGGCCTTTGTGGGGACCGACGGCTTCACCCTGGAACGGGGCATTACCACCCACCTTATGGAGGGGGCGGAAATCGTCAAGGCCATGAAGGACCATGCCCAAACCACGGTGCTGGTGGCGGATTCCAGTAAATACGGGAAAATCGGTTTTACCACGGTGCTGCCCCTCACGGCCATGGATCTCGTTCTCACCGATGATCATTTGGCGGCGGAGGCGGAGGAAAACCTCATCGCCGGGGGCATTACTATTAAGCGGATTACGGCTAAAGCAAAAGATGAGTCCGTCTCAAAACCCGATTAGTTTTGGGACAGCCTCAATATAAAAGGAGTTATCATGGCCCATGTTTTGATCATGCCCCGTCAGGGTAATACGGTGGAATCCTGTATTATCGTTGGCTGGAAGGTAAAAGAAGGAGATTCGGTGGCGGCGGATACCGCCGTTTGCGATGTGGAAACCGATAAGGCCACCTTTGAGGTTCCCGCCGGGGAGAGCGGGACGATTTTGAAGCTGCTCAAGGAACAGGGGGATGATGTCCCGGTCTTAGAACCTATCGCGGTGATAGGCCAGGCCGGGGAAGACTGGGCCGCCGCGTTGGGCGCCGGGGAAAAACCCGAAGGCGCGGCCGCCTCCGGTGAGGTTTCGGCGGCGGCGGGACAGCCGGCGGGACCGCGGGCGGTTTCCGGGCCGGCCCCGGGGGACGTCCCGGGTAAGGTTTCCCCGGAAGGCCGGATCCCCCTCTCCCCCCGGGCGCGGAATTTGGCGGATAAGGCGGGCCGGCCCGTGGCGGTAACAGACGGGAGAGTACGGCTTGATTCGGGGCCGGAACTGGGGGGCTCCGGGCCCGGCGGGCGGATCATCGAGCGGGACGTGGCGGCGGCCCTGGAGGGACTCGCCCCCCTGACCGCCGCGGTCCGGGCCGCCCTGGGGGCCGGGGGCCTTAGGGCGCCCGCCGCGGGTTCCGGCCCGGCGGGCAGGGTTACCGCCGGGGATCTCCTCCCCGAAGGGACCGCCCCCGCAACGGAAGCCGGGAGCGGGCCCGCCCGGGCGCTGCCGGAATTGGGGGAGGGAGCGATCACCGAAACCCCGATCAAGGGGATACGGAAACTTATCGCCGACCGGATGTACCGGTCCCTGGCGGAAAGCGCCCAGTTCACCCTCAATTCCGCCGCCCCGGCCAAACGGCTCCAGGACCTCCGGGCCCGGATGAAAACCGCCGGGGAAGCCCTGGGGCTTTCCAAGGTAACCGTCAACGACCTCATTCTTTTTGCGGTTTCCCGGGTTTTACCCCGGTTCCCCTTTATGAACGCCCATAAGCTTGGGGATACCCTCAAAACCTTTGAGCGGGTCCACCTGGGGGTGGCGGTGGATACCCCCCGGGGCCTTATGGTTCCGGTAATCCGGAACGCCAACCTCCTCTCCCTGGACCGGATCTCCGCCGAGGCAAAACGCCTGGCCGGGGCCTGTCAGGGGGGGGGGGCAAAACCGGAGGAACTTTCCGGTTCCACCTTTACGGTAACCAATTTGGGAAGCCTGGGAATCCTGAGTTTTACCCCGGTATTAAACGCCCCGGAAGTGGCGATCCTGGGAGTTTCGGGTATCGAGCTTAAACCCGCGGCCGGGGAAGACGGGGAGATCGGCTTTGAGCCCCGCATCGGATTCAGCCTCACCATCAACCATCAAGTGGTGGACGGGGCTCCGGCGGCCCGGTTCCTCAAGGCCCTGGGCGAAGCCGTAGCGGAGATTGACCTGTGGCTTACCCAATGAAGCCGTGGAAAGGGCCCGGTGCGGCCCCAATATAAGGAGGATGTTTTGTACGACGTTATTATAATCGGCGCCGGGCCGGGGGGGTACCTTGCGGCGGAACGGCTGGGGCACCTTAAAAAAAAGGTCCTGTTAATAGAAAAACAGTACCTGGGGGGCGCCTGTTTGAATGTGGGGTGCATCCCCACCAAAACCCTGCTCAATTCGGCGAAACAGTATGTCCACGCCCGGGAGGCGGGGAAGTTCGGCGTCAATATCCCGGAGGTGTCCTATGATTGGGGGGCGATCCGTAAATGGAAGGGGGAGGTGGTGGAAAAACTCCGCGCCGGCATAGAGGCCCAGATGAAACGGTTTGCCGTGGACGTGGCCGAAGGCCGGGGGGAGATCCTCGCGGCCCCCGGGGCCGGACCGGGTAAGGTCAAGGTGATCCAAAACACGGGAGAAACCCTGGAACGGGAAGCTAAGGCCATCCTGATTTCCACCGGGTCCGTTCCCGCGGCGCCCCCCATACCGGGGGCCGGGGACAACCCCCTGGTGGTGGATTCCACCGGCCTTCTTTCCATCGAAACCGTACCGAAACGGCTCGCCGTTATCGGCGGAGGGGTCATCGGCGTGGAGTTTGCGGGGCTTTTTTCCGCCCTGGGCGCGGAGGTTTCGGTGATCGAAATGATGGACGAGATCGTCCCCTTTATGGACAAAGAGCAGGCGCCCCTCCTCCGCCGGGCCATGAAGGGGGTGGAGTTTAAATTAGGCTGCAAGGTCGAGGGGATCGACGGGGCCGCGGTCCGGTATACTGCCAAGGACGGAAAAGCCGAAAAGGTGGAGGCGGACCTGGTTCTTATGGCCGTGGGCCGGCGGCCGGTGGTCAACACCTGGGGGGCGGAAGCCGCGGGGGTGGATCATTCCCCCAAGGGGGTCGTTGTGGACGACCGGATGCGGACCAATATCCCCGGGATCTGGGCCGCCGGGGACGTAACCGGGAAAAGCCTCCTGGCCCACTCGGCCTACCGGATGGCGGAGGTGGCGGCGGCGGATATTCTCAGCCGCCTGGACGGAACGGCCGGGGAACCCAACCGTATGCGGTACCACGGGGTGCCCTGGGCGGTCTACGGCCTCCCCGAAGCCGCCGGGGTGGGGCTCACCGGGCAGGAAGCCGCGGCCCGGGGAATCCCCGTCCTCAAGGCGTCCCTCCCCATGCGGATCTCCGGCCGTTTTGCCGCGGAAAACACCTTTGCCGGCCAGGGGGCGGTTAAGGTCGTCGCCGAGGCGGCCTCCCGGAAGATCCTGGGGATCCACGCCGTGGGGGCCTACGCTTCGGAGTTCATCTGGGGGGGGGCCGCCCTGATCGAAGGGGAATTCCGAATCGAAGAGGTGAAACAGCTCATATTCCCCCATCCCACGGTATGCGAACTCATTCGGGACGCGGTCTGGGAGTTATAAGCTCATGGAAAAGAACAATCTATTTATAGGAGAAAACGATGCCTAAATCAATGGTGGTAAATCCTCAGGATGTGCGGAAACCGGAGATCCTCAAAATCAAGGATATTCCGGTTAATCAATATAAAAGTGACAGCAAGAAGGAACTCGGCCTCTACGGCAAGGACAAGCTCATCCGAATCTGGTACGACATGGCGACCATCCGGGAATTTGAAACCATGCTCAATACCTTTAAAACCCAGGGAACCTGGAGGGGTATCGAATACAACCACAAGGGCCCGGCCCACCTTTCCATGGGGCAGGAGGCTTCCGCGGTGGGCCAATGCGTAAACCTCACCACCGATGATTACATCTTTGGGAGCCACCGGAGCCACGGGGAGATTCTCGCCAAGTGTTATTCCGCGGTGTGGCAGTTGGACGAAAAAGAACTGGAAGCCATCATGAAGAACTTCCTGGGGGGGGAAACCCTGGGGGTTGCCGAAAAGATCCCCCATACCGGGGTTAAGGACCTGGCGGAAAATTTCGTCCTCTACGGCACCCTGGCGGAGATCTTCGCCCGGAAGGCGGGGTTCAACCGGGGCCTGGGGGGGTCCATGCACGCCTTTTTTACCCCCTTCGGTTCCATGCCCAACAACGCCATTGTGGGGGGCTCCGCGGATATCGCCGTGGGATCGGCCCTGTACAAACGGATCAACAAAAAGCCGGGGATCGTCATTGCCAATATCGGGGACGCCTCCATGGGCTGCGGCCCGGTCTGGGAGGCGATGATGCTTTCCGCCATGGACCAGTACCATACCCTCTGGCCCCGGGAAGCCGGGGGAGCGCCCCCCATCCTTTTCAACTTTTTCGATAACTTCTACGGCATGGGGGGGCAGACCTCGGGGGAAACCATGGGATACGGCGTCATGGCCCGGGTCGGCGCCGGGGTCAACCCCGAAAATATGCACGCCGAGCGGGTAGACGGTTACAACCCCCTGGCGGTGGCGGAGGCGATCTCCCGGAAGAAAGAACTGCTCCTCGCGGGCAAGGGGCCGGTACTCCTGGATACCCTGACCTATCGGATCTCGGGCCATTCCCCTTCGGACGCTTCCAGTTACCGGAGCCCCGAGGAAATAAAACTCTGGCAGGATGCCGACGCCGTCGAGTCCTACGGGAAGTACCTGGTTGAAAACAAGATCGCCGGTCGGAACGAGCTGGACGCCCTGGGGGAAAAACTCAAGGGGAAACTCCTGGAGGTGGTCAAACTGGCGGTAAACGACGCGGTTTCTCCCCGGCTGGGGGGTGCTTTTATCGAATCGGTGATGTTCTCCAACGGCAAGGCGGAAAAACTGGATGACCGGATGCCGGACTTGTCCCAGCCCCTCCCGGAAAATCCCCGGGTCAAGGCCCTGGCGGGAAAGGTCCGGTACGGTTTTGACGCCGAGGGGAAGCCGGTATCCAAAAACAAGGCCTTCCAGTACCGGGACGCCCTGTTTGAGGCCCTGGTCCACCGCTTTGCCGTCGACCCCACCATGGCCGCCTGGGGGGAGGAGAACCGGGACTGGGGAGGGGCCTTTGCGGTCTACCGGGGGCTCACGGAACTTTTGCCCTACCACCGGCTCTTTAACAGCCCCATCTCCGAAGGGGCCATCGTGGGATCCGGGGTCGGGTACGCCCTTTCCGGGGGCCGGGCGGTGGTGGAACTGATGTACTGTGATTTTATGGGCCGGGCCGGGGACGAGATCTTCAACCAGGCATCCAAATGGCAGTCCATGTCCGCGGGGCTCCTCAAAATGCCCCTCACCGTCCGGGTGTCGGTGGGGAACAAGTACGGCGCCCAGCATAGTCAGGACTGGTCGGCCATCACCGCCCATATTCCGGGGCTTAAAGCCTATTTCCCCGCCACCCCCTACGACGCCAAGGGGATGCTCAACCTGGCCCTGCGGGGCACGGACCCGGTGATCTTCTTTGAAAGCCAGCTCCTCTACGATATGAGCGAGCAATTTGAGAAGGGGGGGGTCCCCGAAGGCTACTACGAGGCGCCTGAGGGGGAGCCGGTCATACGGAAACCGGGAACGGACCTCACCATCGCCACCCTGGGGGCGACCCTCTACAAGGCCGTGGAGGCGGCGAACAAGCTGGAAACCGCCCACGGCCTCTCGGCGGAGGTGATCGACCTCCGGTTCATCAACCCCCTGAATTACGATTTGGTCATCGAATCGGTGAAAAAAACCGGGAGGCTCCTCTTGGCCAGCGACGCGGCGGAGCGGGGGTCGTTTCTCCACACCGTGGCCAGCAATATCCAGACCTTTGCCTTTGATTACCTGGACGCCCCGGTAGCCGTGGTGGGGAGCCGGAACTGGATCACCCCGGCGGCGGAGATGGAACAGCTCTACTTCCCCCAGGCGGAATGGCTCATCGACGCGGTGCATGAACGGATTTTGCCCTTGCCGGGGTATACCCCGGTAACGGTGCAGACCACCCTGGACCTTCAGCGGCGAAACCGGCTGGGGGTATAGAACGGCCGGGGATATTATGAAGGATCCGATAACCACTATCAACGATCCCCGGATACCCGGAGAAGCGCGCCTGGCCGCCCTCAGGGACCTGGAAGGGAAAAAAACGGGAAAAATTAATAAAACCGGGGAGATCAACAACCACATCCACACCGTCTACAGCTTCAGCCCCTATACCCCCTGTATGGCGGCCCTCAAGGCCCGGGACGCGGGGCTTGAGGCGGCGGGTTCCGTGGACCACGACTCCATAGCCGCGGCGGAGGAGATGCTCGCCGCCTGCGCGGTTCTGGGTATCGGGGGATGCGTGGGTTTTGAGGTCCGGGTGAGCTTCAAGACCGGCCCCGACGGGAAGCCGGGGCCCTTTGCGGACCGGAAGATCAACAACCCCGATTCGGCGGGGCTGGCGTATATGACCGTTCAGGGTGTACCCCGGCCAGCCATCCCCCTGGTCCGGGATTTTCTCAAGCCCCTCCGGGAGGAACGGGTCCTCCGTACCCGGCTCATGACGGCTTCCGCCAGTGAGCTTTTTCGGGAGGCGGGGCTTCCCCCCCTGGATTTTGAGGAGGATCTTTGGAACCGGTCCAAGGCCGCCGAGGGGGGGGGCATCACCGAGCGGCACCTCCTTGCGGCAATGGCGGAAAAACTCATCCAGACCGACGGAAAGGGACCGGCCCTGACGGAAAAGCTCAAAGCCCGGTTCGGTTTGGAGCCTTCACCAAAAATCGAGGAACTCCTGGGGGAACGGGATAATCCCCATTACCGCTTTGATCTCATCGGGGTACTGAAATCGGCCCTGCTTCCCCGGATCTTTATCCAGCCCGATGAAAAGGAATGTATCCCCGCGGAACGGGTAACGGAATTCGCCCGCTCCGTCGGGGCAATTCCCGCCTATGCCTATCTGGGGGATGTGGGCGAATCCCCCACCGGGGACAAACGGGCGGAAAAATTCGAGGACGCCTATATTGAGGAGCTTTTCGACGAACTGGCCCGGCGGGGGTATCAGGCGGTTACCTATATGCCCCCCCGAAATACCCGGGAACAGCTCCTCCGGCTTCAGCGGCTTTGCCGGGACCGGGGTTTTATGGAGATTTCCGGGGTGGATATTAACAGCTCCCGCCAATCCTTTAACTGCCCCGAGGTGCTGCTCCCCGAATTCCGGCACCTTACGGATACCACCTGGGCACTCATCGCCCATGAACGGCTCGCTTCGGTACGAGCCGAGCTGGGGCTCTTTTCCAAGGACAATCCCCTGGCGGCAAACCCCCTGGGGGAACGGCTGGCCCGTTACGCCGCCGCGGGGCGGGCGCTGGACCTTCGGAAGCCGGAGGAGTCGGCAGTTAAAATTGCCGAACAGCTAAAGCCGGTTCCAAAACCAGGGGACGGATCAGGGATGACAGTCTTTTGAAATTTGGCTATGATTAAAAAATAATGTTTTTAAAATCAGGTGGGTTTTATGAAATGTATTGATAATGTTATTTTAGCGCCCCTTATCCGGGGACTCTGTATCAATATCACCGGGAAGCCGCGGGTGGTCATCTCCGGATCAGTCGAGAAAGAGATTTCCCCTAAGGCGCTTACGGTTGAATTAGAATCCGCCATAACGGAGGAGCGGTTGGATGAGAACGCCGCCGCCCTAGCCCTTCAAGAGGCTTACGCGGCCTGGGAATTTGAAATGGCGCCCTCCGGGGTTGAGGGGATTACCAAAAAATCGCCGTTTAAAAAACACCCCACGTGTATCGTTATTAAGGTTAAGGACAAATCCGAGGCGGTATTTTGGATTGACCGGGATCTGGATGCGGTCCGGAAACGGGTTCAAGAAGGGGACGTTTCTATTCTGGAAGAACGGATCCCCCGTTATAGGGAGGACATTGCCCCCGGGGCCGATGCCGGAGGCCGGGGGGAGGTGGTTAAAAACAAGATCGCCCTCGTGACCGGCGGCGCCCAGGGTTTTGGGGAAGAAATAGTCCGGGGGCTGGCCGCTTCCGGGGCCCTGGTTTTTATCGCCGATATCAACCTGGAGGGGGCGGAAAGCCTCGCCGCCCGGATAAACGCCGCTGAAAAGCGGACCGCCGCCCTGGCGGTGGCGGTTAATGTTGCCGACGAGGCGTCGGTGGAAGAGATGTTCCGCGCGATCGTGGAAACCACGGGAGGCTTGGATCTCTGTATCAGCAACGCCGGGGTACTCAGGGCGGCAAGCCTCCTGGAACAGGACCTGGGAGCCTTTAAATTTGTTACCGATATAAACTATACGGGATTTTTCCTTGTTTCAAAATACGCCGGACGGCTTTTTTGCCGCCAGTTCCGTACCGCCCCGGGTTGGAAAACCGACATTATCCAGATCAATTCTAAATCCGGCCTTGAAGGCTCCAATAAGAACGGGGCCTATGCGGGGGGCAAATTCGGCGGTATCGGGCTGACCCAAAGTTTTGCCCTGGAATTGGTGGAATGTAATGTCAAGGTAAACGCCGTCTGTCCGGGTAATTTCTTTGACGGCCCCCTCTGGTCGGATAAGGAAAAGGGGCTTTTTGTCCAATATCTGCGGGCCGGTAAAGTTCCGGGGGCAAGGACCATCGCGGATGTCAAGGCTTTTTATGAATCCAAGGTCCCCATGAAACGGGGGTGTACCGGAACCGATGTATTGCGGGCGATTTATTACATTGTGGAACAGGAGTATGAAACCGGTCAGGCGGTTCCCGTAACCGGCGGGCAGGTCATGTTACATTAAGGGGGATCCTATGGAATATGCTATCGCGGTAATTGATATCGGTATGACCAATAAAAAAGTAGCGGTCTATGATGACGCCCTTACCCAGATAGATGCCCAATACCGGGTTTTTCCGCCCAAAAACGTTGGGGGCTTGGAGGCCCATGACCTGGAAGCCATGGAGGGGTGGTTTATCACCCGGCTCGCGGAGGCCGCCAAGACCTATCCCATTAAGGCCATAGCGGTTACCACCCACGGGGCCACGTTTACCGCCATCGGAAGGGACGGCAAACCTTCGCTCCCTTGTATTTATTATACCCACGAACCGGGAGAAGAATTCCACCGGCGGTTTTATGAACAATTCGGGAGTCCCGAAGAACTCCAGGCCCGGACCGGCACCCCCTACCTCAAAGCCATGATCAACACCGCCAAGGGTATTTTTTTCGCCCGGGAGAAATTCCCGGAGGACTTTCAAAATACGGCCCATCTCTTGTTATACCCCCAGTATTGGGGATACCGTTTTACCGGTAAAACCGGGGTGGAAGGCACCTATATGGGCTGCCATAGCTACCTCTGGGACCAGCTTGCGGGGCGTTTTTCGCCGGTCGCGGAGGGTCTGGGGGTTTCTTCCCTGATGCCGGGGGAGTTGAGTAATTCCTGGGATATCCTGGGGACCGTTACCGAAGAACTGGCTCAAAAAACCGGCCTCCCCCGGGATACCATAGTTACCCTGGGGATCCACGATTCTAATTCCTCCCTGCTCCCCCATTTCGCCAAAAAGGGGGAAACCGGGTTTGTCCTCAATTCCACCGGGACCTGGTGTGTGATCATGAACCCGGTAAAACGGTACGGTTTTGCGCCGGAAGAGTTGGGCAAGGTGGTTTTTTTTAATATTTCCGCCTTCAGGGGGCCGGTAAAAACCGCCATTTTCCTGGGGGGGCAGGAATTTGAAACCTGGTCCAAGGTCTTGATGGAGTTCCATAAACGGGAGGACCTCCCCCCCTACGATAAAGCCCGGTACCGTTCCATCCTGGAAAAGAAAAATTGTTTCCTTTTGCCGGAGCTTACCCCCGGAACCGGCCAGTTTCCCCGGTCCAAATCCCGGATTGTGGAAGACGGGAAAGCCTACGCTTTTGACGATATCAGCCGGGGAAGGGCCGTTCCCCCCTGTTTTAAAGACTACGAGACCGGCTTCGCGGTCCTGCGGATATCCCTGGTAATGCAGACCCTCACCGCCCTGGAACGGACCGGCATGGCGCCGGGGGCGGAGGTTTTTACCGAAGGGGGGTTCCGGAAAAACGAGGCCTACAACGCCCTGGTTTCGGCAAGCCTTCCGGACAACCGGGTGTTTCTTACCGACATAGCCGAGGCGACCGCCTTGGGAGCGGCCATGACCGCCAAAATGGCCCTGACGGGAAAGGGGCTGGCGGATCTATCCGGCGATTTTGAGGTAGAATACAGCGAAGTGGCCAAAAGTAATATTCCCGAATTATTCCCCTACCGGGAAGCATGGTTGACCTATACCGGCTAAGGAAGCACTTATTTATTCAATCGAGAATAAATCGGCGCTCCTTTAACGTTGAAATTGGGCCGGCATTGACATGGGAGGAGTTATGAAAACAAAAGCGGTACGCATTTACGGCGTTAACGATCTCCGGCTTGAGGAATTTGATCTTCCTGAAATTCAGGAAGACGAGATCCTTGCCAAGGTGGTATCCGATTCGATCTGTATGTCCAGCCATAAACTGGCCATGCAGGGAGAAAAACACAAACGGGTTCGGTATGATTTGACCAAAAAGCCGTCTATCATTGGGCATGAATTCTGCGGGGTTATTGAAAAGGTGGGGAAAAAATGGGCCGGCGCCTTTAAGGCCGGTTCCAAATTCGCCATCCAGCCGGCCCTTAATTATCCCGGTCCCGATGGGGCGGGAACCCTCTGGGCTCCGGGGTATTCCTTTGAATACATAGGGGGGGATGCCACCTATATCGTCATTCCCCGGGAGGTGATGGAAATGGGCTGCCTCCTGGACTATCCGGGGGACAATTATTACATGGGGTCCCTGGCGGAACCGGTTTCCTGTGTGGTGGGGGCCTTCCATGCCCAGTATCATACCAAGGGGGGGTCTTATGTCCACTCCATGGGGATTACCGAAGGGGGTTCCCTGGCCCTGCTGGCGGGGGTGGGCCCCATGGGATTGGGAGCCATTGATTATGCCGTCCACAACCCCCGTAAGCCCTCCCGGCTGGTGGTAACCGATATTGACGAAGCCCGGCTCGCCCGGGCCGCCCAGCTTTTGACCGTGGAGGAGGCGAAAAGAAACGGGGTGGAACTCATCTATGTGAATACCCAGGGGATGGCGGATCCCGTGGTTCGCCTCAAGGCCCTGAACGGGGATACGCTTTACGACGACGTGTTTGTTTTTGCCCCGGTTAAACCGGTTCTGGAAATGGGGGATCGGCTCCTGGGAAAGGACGGCTGCCTTAACTTTTTTGCCGGCCCCACGGATACGGCCTTTTCCGCGTCTTTCAACTTTTATAATGTCCATTATGAATCCCACCATATCGTGGGAACCTCCGGGGGGAATACCGATGATATGATCGAATCCCTGTCCATGATGGCTAAGGGGGAACTCAACCCGGTCTTTATGATTACCCATGTGGGGGGCCTGGACTCCGTGGCCGGGACCACCATCGATCTGGACAAAATCCCCGGGGGCAAAAAACTCATCTACACCCACAAAAAACTGGAGCTTACCGCCATAAGCGACTTCGCGGAAAAGGGCAAACAAGACCCCTTCTTCGCGAAACTCGCGGAGATCTGCGGCCGTTATCAGGGGCTGTGGAACCGGGAGGCGGAAAAATACCTTTTGGAAAACGCCCCGGAAATTTAAGGGGCCGGTACCTGCCGGACAGGTTGTTGAAACGGTTTCAAAACCCGGTTGTTTTTGAAATAGCTTTTGTTGTTTGTAGGATTTTTTCTGTAAACGTAACGAATGGGGAGATTCGATTTTTCCGGTAATTTATAGTTAAAGACATGCGATCATCAAAGAAATTATCTCTGGATAAGAAAATACTAACCGCCGTTACCTGCTTGTCTCCATCGGGTAAGGCGGTCAAGATGGCCCGGCTCCTGTTAGCGGATAACGAAATACAGGCGATGCAGGATTACGCCAACACCGTTTCCATCAAACGGCTGGGTTATAATGACCACGGCCCGGTACATATGCGCACGGTGGCCCTGAACACCCTGCGGATGATGGAATTACTCAAAAAGGCGGAAATAAAAACCAGTCTTGAGTTGGAAGAGTCCGGGGATTTTGAAGACAGCCTGGTGGCGGTGCTTATGGCGGGGTTTCTCCATGACATAGGCATGACCATGGGGCGTCAGGATCACGAGATTCACGGGAGTTATCTTGCCGCCCCCCTTTTGGACCGGCTGCTCCAAAAGGTATATCCTGAAAACATACTGCTCCGGGTTTCGATCCGTTCCCTGGCGCTGGAATCCATCAGCGGCCACATGGGGAACCGGACCATCCATTCCCTGGAAGCGGGGGTGATCCTGGTGGCCGATGGCTGCGACATGGAAAAAGGCCGGGCCCGGATCCCCATAGCCCTGGGGAACGGCCCCCGGGTAGGGGATATTCACAAATATTCCGCCAATTCCATAGAGCAGGTGCGGATCTCCGCGGGGAAAGAAAAGCCCATCCGGATCGACGTGTCCATGTCCGGGGAGGTGGGGCTTTTCCAGGTGGAGGAGGTGCTCCTGGGAAAGATCGCCGCCAGTACCGTCAAGGGGTATATCGAACTATACGCCGAGGAAAATGGAAAGGAGCCGAAGCGGTATTTATGACCGCCCGGTTCCCGGCGCCGCGGGCGGAAGACGGCGCCGTGAATAATGAACCGTGAAGCGGGCGGGTTCCGGGGCGTCCCCCGG
>JAITKD010000033.1 GCA_031278575.1 Spirochaetaceae bacterium
ATGGTTGAGAGGAGCTGTTTTTAGTACGAGAGGACCGAAATGGACGAACCTCTGGTGTACCGGTTGTCCTGCCAAGGGCACGTGCCGGGTAGCTACGTTCGGAAGGGATAACCGCTGAAGGCATCTAAGTGGGAAGCCCACCTCAAGATAAACCATCCCTGAGGGTTCGACCCTCCTAAAGGTACCAGGAAGACTACCTGGTTGATAGGGTGGAGGTCTAAGTATCGTAAGGTATTCAGCCGACCACTACTAATCTACCGTGAGGCTTGACCATATTATCGTTCTTGTCGCGTTGCCCGTCCTGTAAATGTGTAAGTAATTACCAAGTGTCTATAGTGGAGGTGTTATACCCGTTCCCATTCCGAACACGGAAGTCAAGCCCTCTAACGCCGATGATACTGCCGCTGGAAGCGGTGGGAAAGTAGGAAGATGCTTGGTTTTTTTATTAGGGAGTACGGAAGGAGTTTATATGAAAACAACGCTGAACATAGAAGGAATGTCCTGTGATCACTGTGTGCGGCATGTAAGCGATACTTTAAAAGAGATACCGGGGGTAAAAAAGGCCGCGGTGAGCCTCACGGAAAAAAACGCGGTAGTGGACCATGAGGATAACGTGACCATGGAAGCGATGAAGGCCGCGGTAGTTGAGGCCGGTTACGAGGTGGTATAAAAGGCATCATGCGGTAATATCAGCCTTTCCTTCGTAAACCCTCTTCATGCCGGAATCGGAGCAGCAGGTCCACAAAGGCCCGGTTTTCCATGGGGGGATCGGTAAAATAAAAGAGATGGCTCTTACAGCGGCAGTCGGAACAACCGAATCCGGGAATGGCTCTTCCCCCCAGATCATCCAGGGCATCCGCCAAAGAACATTCCAGGTTGCGGTAGGAGCGGATCGGCAGGGCCTTGATGGTTTCCGCCTGGGGGGTAAGGTAATCAAGGTGCCAATGTTTTTGTTTTCTGATTTTTCGCAGATGCCGGTTTATCCGGGCGGACAGGTTTTTCTGGGCGGAACCGGCATAAACATACCAGCCCGGGGCATAAAGCCGGGTGCCCAAGGCTCCGGTAATAATTTCCGTGGATAGGGGGATTTTAAGGAGAATGAGGTAATTCCCCCGATTGCTTTCCGCCAGTTCCCCATGGGAAAGATCTACCGGTATTGAGGCCGATGCCAATACCGCGCTTCCCTCCTGGTTACAGCAAAGCAGGGCGGCGTGGATCCGCACCCCCGATGTGCCCCCGGTATTGCCGTAACGGCTCAAGGCGGCGGCAAAAGCGGGGTCGGTGTGGAGGTTTGGGATAAAAACCCGGGCGTTCCCGTGGACAATGACGAAAAGCACATGGCAGGTATACCCCCCGGCCCGCAGGGCCGCCAGCTCTTCCAGGTGTTTCAGCGCCCGGCTGCTGGGGGCATCGGGGAACATGGCGACTCCGTATTCGATGAGGGAACAGGCCTTTACTTCCACCAGGTGCCGGTTTCCCTTCCCGTCGACGCAAAGAAAATCGAAGCGGGACGCTCCCAGGGTAAATTCCCGATGGATTTCCCGGAGGCCGGGGATTATTTTTTTAAGGATCAGGGTTTCCGCCGCCTTATTTGCCCGGGAGGAAAAGAGCGGGGCTATCCCGTCCCGGTAATAGATCCCCGCCGCGGTCCAGCCGGTTTTGGCCCGGGGAGATTTTGTCCCCCAAGGACTCCCTGGGTCCGGGGGAAAGGACGCTCTCCGTTCCAGAATGAGTTTTGAACCGGGGAAAACAAATTCGATGAGCCGCCCCGGATTAGGACAATGGCAGGCAATTTCTTCGTCCCCGTCCCGGGCGATGATAAGGAAGCGGTTGGGCCGCTTGACAAATAGGGCTTCCCGGTGGTTGGTAAAGAGCCGTACCGTACCGTCCCCCGTGGGTATTTTAACCCTTTCCCGCATGCTTTCCGCCGAAACCGCCGGCGATGACCTCCCACTGGGTGACGAGCATTCCGGAGAACATGAGGCAAAACCCCAGGAGGGTCCAGGCGCCCAGGGGTTCCCCCAGGAGCAAAATCCCCCCGATAGCGGCAAAACACCCTTCCAGGCAGAGGATGATGGTCGCGTGGGCCGGAGGCGCGTACTGTTGGGCCACTACCTGGAGGGTGTAGGCAATACCCACCGATGCGAGGCCTCCGTAGAGTATGGGGATAAGGCTGTCCCGCAGAAATACCCCGGAGATAGCGCCGGAACCGATGCCGGTTAACAATTCGGGAAGGCTGTACCAGGAAAAAAGCCCCGAAGAACGCAGGGCCGGATTTAACGCTTCTACCCAGTCCCCCAAAAAAGGTTCCACCCCCAGGGCGGTGATAAGCGAAAAAAGGCCGCACCAGGCGAATTGTCCCGAAGAAAGCATGAGGGGATCCGTGGTTTTTACCAGCCGGTCAATAAGCAGTACATGAAGGGCCCAGAAAAAGGCGCTTATGGCGGTGATAACATCCCCGGGATTAATGGATTCCAAGTGTCCCGCGGCGCTGAGAAAATAAAGTCCGGTCAGGGTACATCCCGCGCCTATCCAGGTGGGGAGTCCGGTTTTTCTACCTAAAAAAATACCCAGAATGGGAACCAGTACCACATACAGGCCGGTGATAAACCCCGCGTTTCCCGCGGTGGTAAACATGATCCCCCCCTGCTGGAAGGTTACCGCGATAAAAAGACACCCCCCCGCCAGGAGAGACGCAAAAACGGGGGAACCCGGAGCCTGTTTCAAAACCCCTCCCTTTTTCCGCCCGATAAACCGGATAAGGGGGAGGAGGGAAAGGCTTCCTAAAATAAACCGTATGCCGTTAAAGGTAAAGGGCCCCACGTATTCCATTCCCGATCTCTGGGCTACAAAACCGAAGCCCCAGATACAGGATGTCAATAATAAAAGCAAATCCGCTCTGAGGGCCTGTTTATTCATGGGGTTATTCTATTGGATTGATGAGTCCAATTTCGCGAGGACAATTTGGGATAATATTTTAAACTGCGCGGGCAGCAACTCCTCGTCAGGGGTATCGTACCGGGCCAACAGGGCGTTAAATTCGGTTCTGGCCTGGTTATACTTTTTTTGTTTATAGTGGATAAAGGCAATCTCGTATTCCGCCGCGCACACAATTTCCATGTTTTCGGGATATTTTTGCAAAAGAACCGTATAATATGCCAATGCTTGGTCAAATTTATTCTTATCCGATGCTTCCTGCCCCTGTTGAATCAATTGCGCGGGGCTTAACCCTTCGGAAATGACCAGCGGTTTGGAAACACAGGAAAGAAACCACAAACCGATCAAAATAAGCGCCGTATACTTAACTCTGTACATACCCTCGTTATACTACAGTAACACGGTAAAAACAAGGGCCCCTCCGGCGTTTCAGCGATTTTACTTAAATCCGGGGAGGCTGTTTCAAATTCGGTTGGTTTTGAGACAGCCTCCGGCTGCTAGTCGTTTTCGTCCTTATCCTCAAGGAGGGTGAAAAATTCGTCCCGGTTAGGAAGATTTTTTCGGAGTTCCCGGATAAATTCCCGGGTGTCCCCCATTTCCTCATAGGCATCGCAACTATCCAGATAGCGGCGGGTAATGGTACAATATTTATACATTTTTTCCTGACCGAGCTTTTTTTTCCATTTTCCCGCCGCGCAACGGATCCGCAGGACGTACCGTTCCTCCCGGTCAGGTTTTGCGGGGATCAGTTTACAATGAATACAATTGGCGCAGTATATTTTTCCGCTGTGAAATTCTTCAGTGGTATCTTGGCTGATTACGGGCTGCAAGATCCTTGTTTTTTGCGCTTCCAATTCAGCTGTTTGAATCATAATTTTACCCACCTTATTTACCCTATTGAGAGCCGGTTGCAAAACCCGGCCGGTGAGGACCCGCTGTCCAATAAAAACGGCCTTATTTTGAAACAATCTCACTATAGAATGAATAAATATTCCAAAATATTGATAATTAGTCAAGGGATTTCGGTAAATTCACGGTAAAATTTGCATAAAAATTACAAACGCGGCGGCATTTTGGGACAGTAATTTTACCTTTACCGGTCGATGATTGCCGAAAATGCCGCCGTGTACGAAGCGCGCAAGGGATTGGAGGGGTGCGGAGCAGCCCCGGCGCGCAGCGCCGGGGCCGGAGCGATAGCGGAGCCCCGGAAAGCCCGGTTTCCGGCACGAAGGGCCGGAAATGCGCCCAAATTACCGGGAAAAATCTTTGTAAATGTAAAATTGCTGATTTTGGGACAGCCTCCGTTGACAAGGATAAATATTTATGCAATTTTATAACTATGAATAAACGGCAAATTCGGCAGGGTGGTTTTTCTTTTTCCCGCCGGCCGGCTTTTTTTCTTGCCGGTTATTATGTATCCCGCCTCCGTACCGCCGGTACCCGTCTCATTTAAGGGAGGAAGTACCGGTTGGCGTCCCGTTAATCGGCCTTTTTTTAACGTTGCCGGGGGATATTCCCATTTAACGGCCGTTTTTTCTATAAAAATTAAAGTAAAGATGAGGTTTAAGACATGATCGCGGGAGTTATTGGCGCCACCGGGTATGCGGGGGCGGAATTAGTCCGGCTTTTATCGGGACATCCCGAGGTTAAGGGGCTTGCCCTTTCTTCGGTGAGTTATGAAGGGGACCGGATTGAGGCGGTATACCCCAATTTTTCAAAGGGCGTTTCCGCCGCCCTGGATAAGGCGGAACGGGTGATTAAAAATTCCGGGGTGGTTTTTTCGGCCCTGCCCCATGGGGTAGGGGAGGATTACGGGAAACTTTGTATGGAAAAGGGGATCCCCTTTATCGACCTGTCCGCGGATTTTCGTTTTGGGGAGGATGAGGAAACCTATACCGCCTGGTACGGCAAGCCCTATAAGCATCCCGATCTGCGAGCCTATGCCGTATACGGCCTGCCGGAACTCAACCGGCGGAAAATAAAGGACCGTGCCGCCGGGGGGCGGGTGATCGTCGGGAACCCCGGCTGTTATCCCACCGCGGCGTCCCTGGGGGTTTTCCCCGCCCTGGCCCGGGGCCTGGCCGGGCCGGGGACGGTAATCGTGGATGCCGCCTCCGGGATAACCGGGGGGGGGCGGGAGCCGGGCCGGGCCTTCCATTACCCCGAATGCGCCGATGCGGTGATCCCCTACAAGGTGGGGAGCCACCGGCATACGCCGGAGATAAGCCGGACTTTCGCCGCTATGGCCGGAGGAAACGCGCCGGGGGTGATCTTTACCCCCCACCTGGCCCCCATGAACCGGGGTATCCTCAGTACCAGCTATATCTCCCTGGCGGAGTCCTGGCAATCCCGGGCCGCTTCCGGCGCGCCCCGTCCTCCCGGCGGGGAAATTGAGGAAAAAACCGGAAAAATTCGGGAGCTTTACGCGGAGTTTTACCGGGACGAGCCCTTTATCCGGCTGCTTCCCCCGGGGATAGCCGCCGCGTCCAACCGGGTGCGGCAGTCCAATTTCTGCGATATTTCGGTACACCTGGACCAGGCGGGTACCACCCTGATCGTCCTCAGCGCCATTGACAATATGGTTAAGGGCGCCGCCGGGCAGGCCGTTCAGAATATGAATGTTATTTTTGGATTTGACGAAACCGCGGGGCTTACCGCGATTCCTTCGTTGTTTTAAACCCGGAGGACGCGGTATGGATAACGGATACGGAAGGGGAGGGGAGTGGTGAAAGAGATAGCGGGGGGGGTATGCGCCCCCCGGGGGTTCCGGGCCGGGGGCATCCGGGCCGGAATCAAGGCTTCGTCCCCAAAGCGGGATCTGGCCCTTGTCTGTTCGGAAAAGCCCTGTACTTCGGCGGCGATGTTTACCGCCAACCGGGTCCGGGCCGCCAGCGTCCTGGTCAGCCGGGAGCGCCTGGCCGGGGGGAACTGCCGGGCGGTGATCGCCAATTCAGGAAACGCCAACGCCTGTACCGGGGAAGCCGGGCTGGCCGCGGCCCGGCGTATGGCGGACCTGGCCGCGGAAAAGCTCGCCATAGCGCCCGGGGAGGCGGCGGTGGCTTCCACCGGGGTTATCGGAGTCCCCCTGCCTATCGCGGTTATTGAAGCCGGGATGGACCGCCTGGTCCGGTCCCTGCGGGGGGATAAGGCGGGTCACGACGCCGCCCTGGAGGGGATCATGACCACCGACACCCGGAAAAAGGAGATTTCCCTGGAAATAGAAATTCGGGGCGTCCCGGTCCGCTTGGGGGCTATGGTCAAGGGTTCGGGGATGATCCACCCCAACATGGCCACCATGCTCTGTTTTATCACCACCGACGCCGCGGTCTCCGGGCCCCTTTTGGATCGGGCCCTCCGGCACGGGGTAAAACGTTCCTTTAACCGCCTTACCGTGGACGGGGATACCTCTACCAATGACATGGTCCTGGTTATGGCCAACGGCGAAGCGGGGAATCCGCCGATAGATGCCGGAGGGGTGGAATTCGAGGCCTTCCAAAAGGCCCTGGAATCCCTCTGTGTGTACCTTGCCCGGGCTATGGCCCGGGACGGGGAAGGGGCCGGCAAACTGCTGAACGTGGCGGTCCGGGGAGCGGCGGATGAGGCGGCGGCGGAGGCCCTGGCAAAATCCGTGGCCGCCTCAAATCTGGTCAAGGCCGCCTGTTTCGGCGCCGACGCTAACTGGGGCCGGGTGCTCTGCGCCCTGGGTTACGCCGGCGTTCCCTTTGACCCGAATGCCGTGGAAGTCCGTTTCGCCGGCCGCCGGGGTTCCCTTTTGGTATGCCGGCGGGGGGCGGCGGTCCCCTTTTCCGAAGACGAGGCCAAGGGGATCCTTTCGGAAGAGGAAGTCTGGATCCTCGTGGACCTGGGCGGGGGGGACGGAAACGGGACGCCGCCTGACCCCCTCAACCTCGGTTCCGGGGAGGCCGTGGCCTGGGGCTGCGACCTTACCTATGATTATGTCAGGATAAACGGCGATTATCGTTCCTAGAGAAGCGCTGATTTATTCAATCGAGAATAAATCGGCGCTGCTTTAACGCAAGGTAAACAAAGTTTACCCCATTTGCGCAATGAAATGAGTAAATACATAGGGCAACGATGATTAGCGTCAAGTTAATCATCGTTGCCCTATGGATAGGGAAATAAAATGAAGGAAATGATGGTTTCGAACAACGACCGGGCGGCGGTACTGATCCACGCGTTGCCCTATATTCAGCGGTACCGGGGCAAGACCATGGTGGTTAAATACGGGGGAAACGCCATGATCAACGGGTCCCTCAAGGCGGCGGTGATCCAGGATGTGATCCTCATGGCCTGTGTGGGTATCCGGGTGGTGCTGGTCCACGGAGGCGGCCCGGAGATCGGGGTGATGCTTTCCGCCATGGGCAAGGAAAGCCGTTTTGTCCGGGGGCTGCGGTATACCGATGAGGAGACCATGGAAGTCGTGCAGATGGTTCTGTGCGGCAAGGTGAATAAGGATATCACCTCCCTGATCCAGCAGGCCGGGGGCAGGGCCCTGGGCCTGTGCGGCATCGACGGGGCCCTGCTCCAGGCAAGGCGGATCACCGGGGAGGATCTGGGCCTGGTCGGGGAAATTGAGGCGGTGGAGACTTCGGTGTTAAACGCCATCCTGGATTCAGGGGCCGTCCCGGTGATCTCCTCGGTGGCCCTGGGGATTGGGGAAGACGCGGGGCGCGCCCTCAACGTGAACGCCGATACCGCCGCCGCCAAGATCGCCGCGGCCCTGGGGGCGGAAAAACTCATCCTGATGACCGACGTGCAGGGTATACTTCGGGACGTGGAGGAGCCGGATTCGTTGATTAAGGCCCTTACCAGGGCCGAACTGGATGACCTTACCCGACAGGGGGTGGTGAGTAAGGGGATGATCCCCAAGGCCGAATGTTGCGGCCTCGCCCTGGAGGGGGGGGTCAAAAAGGCCCATATCATCGACGGACGCCTTCCCCATGCCCTGCTCATCGAGTTATTTACCGATGAGGGTATTGGAACTATGATTGAATGAGGAGAAAACTATGGCCGATGTATTTATGAACACCTATCACCGGCTGCCGGTAACCTTTGTTAAAGGAGCGGGGGCCTGGCTTTCGGATAGTAACGGAAAACACTACCTCGATTTTACCGCCGGTATCGCGGTGAATTGTTTGGGCCACGGGCATCCGGCCCTGGTAAAGGCTATTTCGGAGCAGGCGGCGAAAATCAACCACGTGGGTAATTACTACCAGAGCGACGTGTCCCTGGCCTTTGCGGAAAAGCTGGTGGCCGCCTGTGCCCCGGCGGGGATGGAAAAGGTTTTTCTGGCCAATTCCGGGGCCGAGGCCAATGAGGGGGCCTGTAAAATAGCCCGGAAATATTCCCTGAAAAAACACGGCCCCGGCCGGCACCGGATCGTTACCCTCCGGGGGAGTTTCCACGGCAGGACCATTACCACCCTGGCCGCCACGGGACAGGAAAAGTTCCACCGGGACTTTGGCCCCTTTACCGAGGGCTTCCTTTTTGTGCCCCCCGGGGACATAGACGCCCTGGACCGGGCCTTGGACCCTTCTTCCGTGGCGGGGTTTCTCGTCGAGGCCGTCCAGGGTGAAAGCGGGATCATCCCCCAGGATGCGGCCTATATCAAGGCCGCCGCCCGGTTTTGCGCGGACCGGGATATACTCCTTATGTTTGACGAGATCCAGTGCGGGGTGGGGCGGACCGGGACCTTCCTGGCCTGTGAAGCCTACGGGGTCAGACCCGATGTGGTAACCCTGGCCAAGGGGCTTTCCGGGGGGGTCCCCGTGGGGGCGGTCCTGGGGGGAGAAAAAGCCGCGGACGTCTTTGAGTCCGGGGATCACGGTTCCACCTTTGGGGGGAACCCTTTGGCCGCCGCCGCGGGTCTGGTGGTGCTTGATACGGTACAAACGCCTCAGTTTTTGGGGGAGATCCGGGAGAAGGGGGAGAAAATTCAGGGGATCCTCCGATCCTGGGATCACCCGAAAATTAAAGAGATCCGGGGCAGGGGGCTTATGATCGGCGTGGATATCACCGCCGAAGCCTGGCCGGTACTGGAGGCTTGTCTGGCTCAGGGGCTCCTGATCCTTTCCGCGGGGGCCCGTACCCTGCGGTTCCTTCCCCCCTATACCATTACCAACGGCGAAATTGACCAGGGTTTGGGGATCCTCCGGGGGGTTTTGAATAAGGGATAACGGCCCATACCGGCCTTAAAACCCGGTCAGGAGCCGGAAACGTTAAAAAGGCTCCTGGTTAACCCCTTTTTTGTAATGGTTAACGACCCGCCGGTAAACGCCTTCGTCGGTTGTGCCGGGTTTTCATTGGACGGATTCAAGACCCCCCTGGATCACGCTCAATTTAAGGTTGCTTTCCCAAAAACTGAAGTTTTGGGAAAGCCGCTTTATTTATTTAAAAACCAGGCGATGATATAAAACAGGTATATATGGGCGGGGTAAAAGATGTAGAAGAAGTATTTGCCCCCCCGGCCCCGTTCACCGTTGTAAAGGAGGATGGGTATAATGGCGGCAACCATGAGCCATTGGAAATTCCCGGGACCGGCGGTGAGCCCCGAGAGGAGCGCGATGGCCGCTATCACCCCCGCCTGGGCCAGCCGGTATTTCCGCAGGATATAAAGAAGCGCCCCCATCAGTACCATAACAAAGCCGCCCTCCGCGAAGATGGGATTGGGGATAAACAGCAGGATCATCGCCGTGGTCCGGTTCGCGTTGGGGAGGACCAAAAGCAGGGCTATACCGATAATCCAGGGGATGAGTATTCCCCCCAGGGCCAGGAGGATTTTTTTTGCCCTTTTTTCCCTGATACCCTCCCGGATAAGGTCAACCATTCCCATATAAAAGGCCGCGAGGAGGAGGGCGCTGAAGATGTTGTTTATCAGGACAACCGCTTCAAGGGGCAGATAGTAGGAAAGGATCTGGTTCATAAGGGACATGAACAAAAACCCGATGAGAAGCTGGACCAGATACCGTTTTTTGCTCCGGGTATAATAAAACCCCTCGGCACAGAGAAACATAAATATGACTGCCACCGGACGGCCGAACCAATTTAACCAATTCGGCGCGCCCTGGAGGATAAACATTTGGTGCAGGTGGTCCATAGTCATCAGGATAATACCGATAACTTTGAGGGTGGTCCCCGACATAATTTGATACTGGTGATGTAATTTTACCACCGCTATTTCCTCATCAACCATAACCGCTCCTCAATTATAAGGTAATCATCCCCCGGAGAAATTCCAAATTTTTAGCGAATTCTTGGCCGGGGGCTTTTTTATATTGTTGTTTTATAGTATGATAGACTTGTTCTTTCCAGCCGGTTTTTATCGGAAGTTGTTCAAAAACCGGGCCTGTCCCAAAACCGTGCGCGTGAGCGTACCGTCGATTAGTTTTGGGACAGGTTCTCTGAACAACTTTAATAAGAAAAATTAACGTTGTACGTTGCCCCGGAGTTGTTATGAAAAAGAAAGTCGTTCTCGCCTATTCGGGTGGGTTGGATACCACGGTGATTATCCCTTGGCTCAAGGAAAACTACGATTGTGAGATCGCGGCGGTTTGTGTGGATGTGGGACAGGAGGCGGACTGGCAAACCATTACGCGGCGGGCCCTGGATACCGGGGCGGTCTCTTGCGTGGTGGTTGATGTAAAACAAACCTATGTGGAGAACTATGTGTGGCCCGCCCTCAAGGCCAACGCCGTCTACGAAGACAAGTATCTCCTGGGAACCTCCACCGCCCGGCCCCTCATTGCCAAGGTCCTCGTGGAACAGGCCCGGAAGGAAAAGGCCGTGGCTATCGCCCACGGGGCCACCGGCAAGGGGAACGACCAGGTCCGGTTCGACCTGGGGATCATGGCCTTTGCCCCGGATATGGAGATCATCGCCCCCTGGCGGACCTGGGACCTCAAAAGCCGGGAAGAAGAAATCGAATACCTGAAAAAACGGAAGATCCCGGCGCCCATGAAAAAGAAACAATCCTACAGCCGGGACGACAACCTCTGGCATATTTCCCACGAGGGCCTGGAACTGGAGGACCCCTCCAATGAACCCCTCCTGGGGAATATGCTCGAAATATCGGTGCCCCCGGAAAAGGCCCCCAACAAGGCCGAATACGTGGAGATCGAGTTTGAAAAGGGGATCCCCATGGGGGTGAACGGCCGCAGGCTGGACGGGGTGAGCTTGATTCAAACCTTGAATAAAATCGGCGGCGCCCATGGGGTCGGCATCGCGGACCTGGTGGAGAACCGGGTGGTGGGGATGAAAAGCCGCGGGATCTATGAAACTCCCGGGGGCAGTATCCTCTACTATGCCCACCAGGAACTGGAACATCTCTGCCTTGACCGGCAGACCTATGCCTTTAAACAACAGGCCGCGCTCAAAATGGGGGAGCTGATCTACGGCGGCCTCTGGTTTACCCCCCTTCGGGAGAGCCTTTCCGCCTTTGTGGATGCCACCCAGCGGACGGTAACCGGTACGGTACGGCTCAAACTTTATAAGGGTTCCATATCCGCCGCGGGGGCCGCGTCCCCCTATTCCCTCTATAACGCCAGTATCGCCAGTTTTGCCACCGGGGAACTCTACAACCACGCCGACGCCAAGGGCTTTATCCGGCTGTACGGTCTCCCCATAGTGGTACGGGCTATGATGGAAAAAGGGACGGGACGGAAAAGCGGCGCCAAAGGACAAGCCGGCGCCGCCCAAGCCGCCGGGAAAACTCCGCCGGAAACCACTACCGACGCCAAATCCAAGGGGACCGCGGGGTAGGGAAGGGGCCGGGAGCGCGGCTCCAGGCGGTTCTGAAAGCCACCGGGGAATACTTCGCGGGGTCAACCGGTTAAGGATGAGGCCCTTGAAGGGGGGGCGGCGGGGGGAGCGGAGATGCCCCCTATCGGCGAGGAAGACCGGAAGCGGTTCCTTATGCGGCTGGAATTTAATTTTGATGCAGCGGCGCATTGTATTTTATTTTAAATTTGTATATAATTAAGTTTGTTCCAAAAACTGAAGTTTTAGAACAGCCGCAATTATAAGAACGGAAACTGATTGGGGTTTCCAAAGGTTCTCCCAAATATATTGTTATAAACCAAGGAGAAAATCATGGAATATGAATGGAATAACAGCTTTGAAATCGGACATGAAATGATAGACACCCAGCATAAACAGTTGTTTGTCGCTGTAAACAACCTGATTGAGACCTGCCGCTTGGGAAAAGGCGTGGAAGAATTGGAGAAAAGCCTCAATTTTCTCAATGATTATACGATTAAACATTTTTTTGACGAAGAACAGGTTCAGCAAAAATATAATTACCCCGATTATCCGAATCACAAAAAGCTCCATGATAATTTTAAGGTAACTGTCCGGGATTTAAAGGTCAAAATGATAATGAAAGGCGCGTCGGAGGAGCTTGTCAACGAGGTCCGCACGAAAATTGGGGATTGGCTGGTTACCCATATCAAAGGCCAGGACATCAAACTGGC
>JAITKD010000038.1 GCA_031278575.1 Spirochaetaceae bacterium
TATTTTACCGAGATTTCCCCCAGCGCCGTGCCGGCGGACGCCCTGGGAACCGAGGTGATCCTCCGGTTTGCCGTCACCGAACGGCCCATTGTCAGCCGGATCAATTTTGTCGGGAACAGCCATCTCCGCAGAACTGAGCTTATGGACGTGATCTCCCTCAAAGTCAATGACGTGATCAACCAGATGAAGATCCGGGTGGATGAGCAGGCGATTATCAACAAATACCTGGAAAAAGGTTACCCCGACATACGGGTCTGGTCCGAAACCCAGACGGACAGCGATTCTTCTATTATCCTTACGTTTCGTATTGCCGAAGGGGAAAAAATAACCATCCAGGAATTCCGCTTCGAGGGAAATTCCACCTTTTCCACCCGGACCCTCCGGGGGCAGCTTTCTTTGAAGGCGAAGGGCCTGCTCAATGACGGCGCTTTTCAGGAGGTAAAACTTCTGGCCGACCGGACTGCCCTGACCCAATATTACCATGACCGGGGATACATTGACGCGGAAGTAACCGACGTTATCCGGGATATTCAAAAGGACGAAAAGGGCAACAACAACATGATCATCACCTTCAGAATCTTTGAAGGGAGGATCTATACCTTCGGGGGAGTTACTTTTGAGGGAAACCATATTTTTTCCACCGAACAGCTTACCCGGTTAATCACATCCAAAACCGGGGACACGGTGAGCGCCCGTAAACTCGAGGCGGATTTCCAGCGGGTCGCGGAATTGTATTACGAAAACGGATACATTTTTAATACCATAGGCCAGGAAGAAGACCGGGATACGGCAAACGGCGTTGTTTCATACCGTATTCCCATTATTGAACGGGGCCGGGCCCATATTGAAAATATCATCGTCCGGGGAAATAAAAAAACCAGAACCGAAGTGATACTCCGGGAGATACCGCTGGAGCCGGGGGATGTTTTTTCAAAAACCAAGGTCATGGACGGCCTCAGGAATCTCTACAACCTCCAGTATTTCTCCATGGTCGCCCCGGATACGCCGCCGGGCAGCACCGACAGCCTTATGGATCTGATTTTTGACGTGGAAGAACAGCCCACCACGGACATTCAGTTCGGGCTTACGTTTTCGGGAAGTTCCGATCCCGACACGTTCCCCATATCGGGGCTGATAAAGTGGAATGATCGCAATTTCCGGGGTACGGGGAATATACTGGGGGCCGAACTGAATACATCCCTGGATACCTTCTCCGGCTCCCTGGAGTATACCCATCGCTGGATTCTGGGCCTTCCCCTTTCCGGCGGGTTTGATTTTACCGTTCAGTGGGCCCGGCAGTACGCGGCAATGAACAATATCGCTCCCTTTTTTAACGGGGACGAAGTCTACGCTTTCCCCGACGGGTTTCATTCCTATGAAGAATACGAGGATGCCAGCAGGCTTCCCCCCCGGGAATACCTGATGGAATACAACCAGTGGTATTTGTCCCTGGGGTTCAGCACCGGATACCGCTGGAGTACGTTTCTGGGGAACCTTTCCCTTTTTGGCGGCGTCCGGACCGGTCTTGTGAGGAACGATTACGACGCTTCCATTTACCGCCCCTTCGATCCCACCCTGAGGGATGGAAATAACGCGTGGACTCCGAAAAATTCTTTCTGGACCAGCCTGGCCCTGGATCAGCGGGATATCTACTACGATCCTTCCCGGGGGTATTACGGAATTCAGCGTTTCGGTTTTTACGGTATCCTGCCGGATGAGCGGGAGCATTATTTCAGGAGCGATACCAAGGCGGAATATTTTTACACCCTCTTCAATCTTCCGGTCACGGACAAATGGAGTTTCAAGGCGGTTTTCGGCATCCATACCGGCGTTTCCCTCATAACCAGGCAGCCCTTCCGGGATCAGGATGCGCCGGTGCCTATTGAAGATACCAACAAGCTTTCGGTGGACGGTATGTTTATCGGCCGGGGCTGGAACAGCGAATACCGGAACCGGGGGCTTGCCCTCTGGGAAAACTGGGCGGAAATTCGGTTTCCTATCGCGCCCAATATTCTGGCCTGGGATTTCTTTTTTGACGCCGCGGGGGTTAAGGATACCCCGGAACTGTTTTTCAGGGCCTTCAACATTGAGGATATGCGGTTTAGTTTCGGCGGAGGTTTCCGGTTTACCATACCCCAGTTTCCCTTCCGGTTCAGCCTGGCGAAACGGTTCAGGGTCGTTGACGGCCAGTTCCAGTGGCAGCGGGGAGCGATCTGGGGTGATGAAAACCCCGCATCGGGGGTTGATCCGGTTATTTCCTTTTCTATCTCTACCTACTAGGAGAGCTTGTGATGATAAAACAGGGTATGTTATTTGTTTTCCTGGCCGGCGTTTTTTTCCTGCTTCCGGGGAAACCGCTGGAAGCCCAGCAGTTGACCCGGTTCGCGGTGGTGGATCTTCCCAAGGTGTATGTGGCCTTTTTCAGGGATTCCCGGGCGGTCCGGGAATTTGAGGAGCGGAGCGCCCGGGTGCAGGCCGAAGTTGACCGGATGACCGCGGAAATACAGGAGCTGAAATCAAGGCAGGCCGATGCGGTATTGCGGGGGGACCAGGAACAGGGAACGAGGCTGGAAAATGAAATTTACCGGAAATCAGAATTTCTCAAGGAATACTATACATTAAAAACCGCGGAACTGGAGGATCAGAAAAAGAAACTGACCCAGTCGGGAACCTTTCTGGAACAGGTATACGACGAAATTCGTTTTATCGCCGAAAGCGAAGGGTACAGCATGGTCCTCAACCTCAAGGAAAACAAGGGAATTTTATGGTATAGTCCAACGGTTGACATTACCGACAAGCTCATTCAGAATTTGTTAGATAAGGCAAAACGATGAGGTGTATTTCAGGGGTCACGCCCTGTTTTATGGCCCATGTTTATTTTATGGATGTTTTTCGCGGGTGTAGCCTGTGAGAAAAAAAATCCGGGGGCGCCTGAACGGCCGTTTTAAGAATCCTGGGAGGCATTTGAAATTAAATCTGCCGGTGATTTGATCCAGGGCGGGGCGCAGACAAGCCCCATGCTCGATCAATACAGG
>JAITKD010000041.1 GCA_031278575.1 Spirochaetaceae bacterium
CGGTGCTCCTTTAACCCCGCGGAAATTTTCAGTTTAGCCGCAAAAAGACAGGAACTTGTCCCGAAATTCCGGCTTTCTGTTCCGGCTCGAATAAAAACGGTGATTTTCCAAAAGTCGAAATTTTGGGAGCGCCCTTTATTGAATGAAAAAATTAAAAGTATTATACTGTTCATAGGGTTAGTCTCAAAACCCGGCGAGATTTAAAAACGGTCTTGGAAAAAACGGTTTATCTGTTGAGCCATTCCTAAAATTGAAGTTTTGAACCGGCTTCACGATAAATCGTAAAACGGGGGGGAAATGAAACCTATCGGTCGTTGGTTAATTCTTTGTTTTGTTTTTTTAGGGGTCCTCTTTCCCGATCCGGCCTATGCCCAGCGGCGGAAGATCACCATTAAGCTGGCGTCTTTGGTACCCGAAAACACCCCCTGGGGGAAGGCGTTGAACCGGATGGCCGCGGAATGGAAGTCCGTCACCAACGGCGAAGTGGAATTGGTGGTTTATCATAGCGGGGTGGCGGGAGTCGAGCGGGACGTACTCCGTAAACTCAAGGGGAACCAGATCCAGGCGGCGATTTTAAGCTCCTTCGGCCTGAATGCCATCACGCCGGATCACGAAATTATGACCCTGAGCTGCCCGTTTCTTATCAGAAATAACGAGGAACTGGATCTGGTCCTGAACAGCATCAAGCCGGATCTGGAAGCGCGGATCAACCGGGAGGGATTTTTTACCCTGGCCTGGTCGAAAGCGGGCTGGGTCAGGTTTTTTTCCAAACAGCCGGTTTTTGTCCCCGCGGACCTCAAACGTCAAAAATTGGGGACCAGCGAACAGGAACCGGCCCTCATGGACGCCTTTAAAGCCATGGGGTACCAGATGGTCCCGGTGGCTATGAACCAAGCCCTGGTCTACCTTAACGGCGGTATGATAGACGCGGTGTATCAAAGCCCGATTAACGTGGGGGGGCTCCAGATCTTCGGGGTGGCAAAAAACATGGCCTCCATTAACATCGCCCCCTTTATGGGGGGTATCGTTATGAACCAGGCCGCATGGCGTTCCATTCCGGAGCAACATAAACCGGCGCTGCTGCGGATCGCCAAACGGCTGGAAACGGAATTGGATACCTCCATTCAACAGCTTGAGACAGACGCTATTGCCGCCATGAAAAATTACGGTCTTAAAATCAATGAAATCACCGCGGCCCAGGAACAGCTCTGGTACGATGACGTCAACCGGGTTATGGCTTCTTTGCTGGGAAATACCTTTAACCGGGAATTATACGAAAAAATCGAAGCCCTGCTGAGGACTCATCGGAACGGGCGTTGACGATGGGGAAAAAAAGTTCCTTTTTATGGGCCCTTGAGCAGGGGTTTTGTTATTTTTCCCTGGCCGGCCTCATCCTGTTGCCCGCGGCGGAAACCTTTCTCCGGGTGTTTTTTCATTCCCGCTTCCCCGCCTCCCCAGGGCTGATTATCCATCTCCTCCTCTGCCTGGGGCTGTTTTCGGGGATGAATACCACCAAAGCGGGGGATCACCTTTCCATCGGGCTTTTGCAGTTCAGTTCCAATGAAAAGCTCAAAAGGATATGTGCCGTCGCCTCCGGCCTTTTATCGGTCCTGGTGGTTACGATTTTTGCCTGGTGTTCGGTTTCCTTTGTCAAAATTTACCTTTCCCCCCCGCAGATCATCGGGTTTATCCCGGACCAGGTTTTTGCCCTGGTTATGCCCCTGGGTTACGCCGTGATGGCCTTCCGGTTTGCCCGGCTTACCCCCCTCCGGGGGAAAGCCCGGATCCTTGGGGTACTGGCCGTCCTTTTGGGAACGGCCTTTTCCCTGCCGGTGATTTTTAAATCCCTCTGGGGTTTTGACCTCCCGGAGCCGGCCTATCGGATAAACGACGGCTTTTTGGCCCTGGCCTTTTTCCTCAAAACCCCGGCGTTGATCCTCCTCATTCCGGCGGCTTTGGGGGGGACCCCCCTGTTTGTGGTTATCGGGGCCGCGGCCCTGATCCTCATCAGGAGTTCCGGGGGGGAAATCGACGTGGTCTCCAATCAGATCTACACGGCCTTGACCGAAAACAGCTTTGTCGCCATCCCCCTCTTTACCCTGGCGGGCTTTTTTTTGTCCGAGAGTAAGGCCGGGGAACGGCTGATAGCAACCTTCCGGAACCTTTTCGGCTGGCTTCCCGGAGGAATCGTCATCGCCGCGGTGGGTATGTGCGCTTTTTTCACCTCCTTTACCGGCGCTTCGGGGGTTACCATCCTTGCCCTGGGGGGGATCCTCTACGCGGTGCTTTCGGAAAACGCCCCGTATCCGCCGAAATTTTCCATCGGCATCCTCACCGCGTCGGGCAGTATCGGCCTTCTTTTCCCCCCCAGCCTCCCCCTGATCCTGGTAGGGGCCGCCACCAGGACCAACACGATCCACCTTTTCCTGGGGGGTATCATCCCCGGCCTTATTTTGGTTGGGGGGATGATCCTGGTGGGGATCGTTTTTTCGGTTAAAACCAAAATTTCCCTGGAACCCTTTCGGATCAAAAACGCCGGGGCCGCCCTAAAAAAATCCTCCCTGGAGATCCTGCTGCCCTTTTTATTGGTGGCGGGGTATTTTTCCGGAATCCTATCCCTGGTGGAGATCGGCTCCGCGGCGGTGATCTATGTTTTAGTGGTGGAGGTTTTTGTTTTTAAGGATATTAAGGTCTCGGAAATAAAGCAGGTATTGACCAAGGCCGTCCCCATCATCGGGGGCATCCTCTCGATCCTCGCCTTGTCCCAGGCCCTCTCCTACTACATCGTCGACACCCAGGGACCGGAACGGTTTGCCCGGTGGCTGCAAAGCGCCATTTCCTCAAAGTACCTCTTCCTTCTCATCCTCAACCTGTCCCTCCTCGTGGTCGGTTGTTTTATCGACATCTTTTCCGCCATCCTGATCGTGCTGCCCCTGATCTTCCCCCTGGGAACGGCCTACGGTATAGACCCGGTTCATTTGGGAATCATCTTTCTCATTAATATGGAGGCGGGTTTCCTGACCCCGCCGGTGGGGATGAACCTTTTCCTGGCCAGTTACCGGTTCAGGAAACCCTATGTGGAAATTGCCCGGTATGTTTTCCCCTTCCTGTTCATCCAGTTGGCGGTGGTCCTTATCGTTACCTATATACCGGTTCTTTCAACCTACCTGACCAGACTGTATTGAGGATCCAAAAATCCAAAGGAGCTGCCGATGAAACCAAACCCTGAGCAAGTCCCCTATGTTCCCGATCTCGATCTGGTTTATCCCGCCAATCCCGACGCTCACATGATCCTGGGGCGCCAAGAGGTGGATCTCGTCCTGGACGAACATTACCCCTTTTTGGATAAATCCCCGGCTTTCAGGATTCGCAGCGCCCTGATCTACCTGGGAATTTTTACCCTGGTTTTTATCATCGCGCCCATCCGGTTCGGACTCAAAATTGAGGGGCGGGGGAAGCTGAAAAAACACCGGGCGCTGTTCCGCAACGGGGCCCTTACCGTATCGAACCACGTCCTGCGCTGGGACTTTTTATGTATCCTCCAGGCAATACGGTTCCGGCGTTTGTATTTTCCCGCTTGGAAAGAAAACATCTCCGGACCGGACCGGAACCTCATCCGCCTGGTGGGGGGTATTCCGGTCCCCACGGACATCCACGGGATGAAATATTTTAACCGGGCCTTTGACGAACTTCACGAAAAGAAAAAATGGTTTCACGTATTCCCCGAAGGCAGTAATTGGCCCTACTACCAGCCGATCCGCCCCTTTAAGAAGGGTATGTTTACCATGGCCTATAAGTACAATCTTCCGGTCATCCCCCTGGCCTTTTCCTACCGCCCGTCCCGGGGGCTCTACCGGATCTTCAAAAAAAACCACCCCCTCATCACCCTGCGGGTAGGGACGCCGCTCCTCCCGGACCTTACCCTGCCCCGGAAAGAAGCGGTAAACCTCCTCCGGGAACAATGCCATAAAACCATCGTGGAACTTGCGGGTATCCGCAACAACCCCTGGCCCTGTGAAGGGGATTAAGGCCGGGCGCCGCCCCTGCCTTATCCGGGACGCAATGAAACCGCTGGATTTGTTTCGGAATTCGGGCGCATCCGGCGCCTAAATCCACCGGTTTAATCGTGTCGGGACGCCGGAGGTACAAGGCTGAACGGCCGGATATTTGGAAATTCGGCGCCGCCGCCTACGGGGTCAGACCCCGTGATGATACCGCATGAAAACGCGGTAAACTGCCGAATACCGTAGTATATGCCGTTAAACCGTATAGAACCGATACCAATGACCGCATATCGAAATACCAGACATCTTTCTTAACCACCCGAACGGAAAAACATCCGGACTGAGACGCACATCCACCGGTCTTCTTCCCACGGTCAACAAGGTAAGAAGGGGGAGCGCCACTGATGCCAAAGGATGTACCCGTTTTGCCCATGACGAGCCGTTTTTGACGCGGCTCCCCCTCGCTCCAGCCTCCTCGGGCTCCGCCCTGCGGTGGCTTCCGCTACCCCCACTCCTTTTTTCACGGGCCTAATCCGTAACCGGTTGACACCGGTCTTCTTCCCGCTTCTCCGCGAACAGAAGCAGAATTCAGGGGTGAAATTCGGACTATCGTACTAAACATTCATGTCCGTCCGCCTCTGTTCGGGTGGTTCGTGGTTAAAAATTCCCCTGCGTTTGTCCGGTTATCAGTATCTTGAGTCTCTACAAGGCCCTAGCCTACAAGGTGTTCCAGGAGGATCTTGGACCCTATGGCGATAAGGACGAATCCCCCGACCCGTTCGGCCCATTTTCCAAGGAACCGGCCAATCCGCCTGCCGAAACCAAAACCAACGAGACACACCAAAAAGGTGATCCCCCCGATTAAGGCGGCGGAAGACCAGATCCCATGGCCCAGGATGTTAAAGGAAATCCCCACCGCCAGGGCATCGATACTGGTGGCCAGGGAAAGGGTCAAAAGGGAGCCTGTCCCCCGGATGTCTCCGGCCTGTCCGGTACCTCCCGGGGGATTGTCCCCTTCCCGGATTTGTTTTTTGGGGTCAAACCCCTCGGTAAGCATTTTTCCGCCGATAAAGGCCAAAAGCCTAAAGGC
>JAITKD010000043.1 GCA_031278575.1 Spirochaetaceae bacterium
TATGGCTCCCCGCCTTATCGATGAGGGTGGAGAGATCGGTATTCCCCTTAAACCGGAGGACGTTGACCATAAAAATATTGAGTTTGTTTATGATATTCGGGGGGAGGAGGTTCCCGTCCACCTCCACCGACAGGGCCGGATAGTTCCGTTCCCGGGCCCAGGGGGTAAACAGCCCCTCGATAACCCGGCCGATGAGGCAGGCAAAGGGGGAAATGTTCACGATCCCTGAATAGCCCTGCTCCATGGCGGTGGCGGCGACGCCGCTGGATACGGCAATCTCCGAGTTGAGTTCCAGGTTGACAAAGTTTTTCCGGGTATTCTCCATGATCTCGCGCATATCGTGGGGGGTCTGGGGGATAAGCCCCGTGGGTTCCAGGATGGAGAGGACCTTCTTCTCTATCGAATGTTTCCACCACTCCTCGATTTCCAGCTTTTTGAGGTCCCGCCAGGGTTTGGAAAAGAGCCGCCTTCCCGGTTTCCTCAAATTGATGAGTTTTTTCAGGGCGTATTCCCGGACAAAGTCCAGATAGTGGATCCACTCGGAGATCCCCGCCACCTTGACGACAATCCCCCGCTCGCTCATCAGGTCCGTGAGTTCCCCCACGGCAAAATCATCCCGGCGCACGTAGATCTCCCCCACGATGAGGACCTTGGGACAGCCGGTGAGCCGCCGTTTGAGGGGGATCTTCTTCACCTCCTCCGCCACCCGCCGCAGTTCCCGCCATATCCCGGGGGGGTCATGCTCCACCGCGTCCATAACCTTACGCCAGGACTTTTCAAAGTCCCCCTGGGCCTGTTCCGGGTCCCGGGCCAGGGCCTTGAGGGAGGTCTGGATGTCCTTGAGGTAGTCCGAAAGGACCAGGCCCTTCCACATTTCTTTGGCGAAATTCGCCCCCAATTCGGTGTAGGAATTGTCCGCGGAGAGGGTGAAAACCACCACGTTTTCGAGCCGCAGGTCCTTAAAGAGGTTTTCGTAGTACACGTAGTATTGGCCGGTCCGGCAGGGCCCGGTGGTGATGGGCACAAAGAGCAGGTACAGCTCGTCCTTGCGGTACTTTTCACTGTTAAAAAACTGAAGGGCGCTCCCCAGGACCAGGTGGCTGGGGACGCATTCCTTCCCCGAGGCGTGGGAGCGGGCTATCTGTACGGTTTTGGCGGTGGCCACCGGCAGGGCCTCGGCGTTGATCCCCAGGCTCCGCACCGCGGCGCCCATATATTCGGCGGAAATCGCCCCCATGTTGGCGAGGAGCACCTTGACCCGTTTATTGCCCCGGATGGGCGCCTTTTCCCCGGTCCTGCCGTTTTCCAGCCTGATCTCATCCCCGCCCCCCGCGGCCGGGTCGTAGACGAAGCGCCACCCGTTGTCGTACCGTTCCCCCTCAAGCTCGGCCTTCTTGGACCGGTAACCGTCGATGATGTCGAGGAAGGCCTCAACCCGGGTATCCACCCCGGCGTCCGCCGAATGGGAATCCAGTTCCAGTACGAGGAAGGGCTTCTGCCCCATTATCCACTTGAGGTAGTGGAGGATAAAAGAATCCGGGGCGCAGGAGAAGTTGGTGATATAGGTTACGTAGATGTTGTCCTCGTTCTTGAGGAGATTCGCCGACTTCACGTCCTGCTGGCCGTAATACCAGTACATATTGGGGAAGATCTTCTGTTCCTCAAAGGGGAGGATGTCGAAGGGCACGATGGAATAGCCCCGGGTGGTGAATTTCCGGGGAATCCCCATGTTGGCCTCCGGGGTAAAGGCGTTGTAGGGCCGGCCCAGGACGGCGATCACCGGCCGGTCCGCCTTGCGGGCGTCCTCCAGGGCCTCCAGCCCCAGCCGCTTCACCGCCTCAAAATAGGCATTTTGTTTGTCCAGGGCCTTGGTAAAGGCCGCCCTGGTCTCCTCCTCCCCGATGCCCAGCCGCCGGGTCATTTCCGTAAAAAGTTCCCGGGCCTTGGCCTCCCCGAACTTGAAGCTCACCACCAGGGGGAGGAAACGGCTTTTGTCCACATCGGGGAAGGCCTTCTCGATATAGTAGGGAAGGCTCTGGGTGATGGGGCAGAAGTTGGCGTGGACCTTCTCCTCGTAACTGGGCATATCCCTGAAATGGGGGAGGAGTATGTAGTCCGCCCCCTTGTCCAGGCAGTCCTGGACCGCGCCGTGGGCGATCTCCGCGGGGAAGCAGTAGGCGGACTCCGCCCGGGCCACCCCTTCATGGGCCACCTCGGTGGAGAGGAAGGTCCGGATCCCCAGTTCGTGGAAGAACCAGGAGTACAGGGGGTAGAGGGTATGGACCGAAAAGGCCCGGGGAATGCCGACCACAAAACTTCGCTTCTTGGTTTTGGAGTTCTGCTCCGCATCCCCCCCCGCATTTTCGCCTGCGCCGGATGCTCCCGCGGCGGATTCCGCGGCGGCGGCAGGTTCCGCCGGCGCGGCGAATTCCTCGAAGAGCATACGCTGGCGTTTTTCCACGTAGTCGAAGACCGGCACGTCTTTGACAGCCTTCCGCATATTGGTATACTTGTTGCACCGCCCCCCGAACATATACTTGTGGCCGTTGACGTTGAGGACCTGGATAGGGCAGCGGTTATCACAGGACCGGCAGGTAAAGACCCGCTCGTAGCCGATTTCCCGGCTGATAAGATCGTCGATATCCACGATCCGCTCCTCCAGCAGGCCCTCGGCGTTTTTGCGTTTTGCCAGGAGGGCCACCCCGAAACAACCCATCAGTTCCGGCGAGGGGGGAACCAGGATCTCCTTGTCCAGCATCATGGCAAAGGCCAGGGGAATTGCCGCGTTTTTGGCTACCCCCCCCTGGAGGAAGATCTTCCCCCCGATGGTCCGGTTCCCCACCACCCGGTTCAGGTAGTTGGCCACGATGGAACAGGCGATCCCCGCGGTGATGTTCTCCCGGGAGGCCCCCTGCTGAACCGCCTTGCGGATGTCCGAGTTGATAAAGGCCGAGCAGTGTTCCCCGAATTTGCAGGGGGCGTCCGCCCGGAGGGCAATGGGACCGATGTCTTTGGCGCTGTGGATGGAGAGGTCCCCGGAGGCGGATTCCTCCAGAAAGGAGCCGGTTCCCGCCGAACAGGCCTCGTTCATGGCGTAGTCGATGGGGACCGAATTCTTGAGGAGCACGTACTTGGCGTCCTGGCCCCCGATTTCGAAGATGGTCTCCACCTCCGGGTCAAAGTAGGTGGTCCCCACGGAATGGGCGATGATCTCGTTGTAGACCCCGGGGGTTTCCAGGAACACCCCCAGGATTTCCCGGGAGGAGCCGGTGGTGGATACCAGGCGGATATCGATCTTTTTATCCCCCGTATCGGCGACGATCTTCTCCCGGATGATCCGCAGGCACTCCTTCAGGGCCTTGACCGGGTCCCCGTGGGTCCGGCCGTAGTGGCTGGCCGCGATCTCCCAGGTCTCCATGTCCACGAGGCAGGCCTTGGTGGTGGTCGACCCCCCGTCCACCCCGAGGATATAACGCCGGTCCGGCCGGACCCTGCCGCCGCTCTTGTCGAAGGTCCTGACCTTATCCCCCCAGTCCGCCAGGGCCCCCAGGGCGCCGAAGCGGACCGCGTTGGGTTTGAGGAGCCGGTCCCCCCGGGGCAGGGGGCTCCCCGATTCCGGGGCCAGCACCGCCGCGCCCAGGGCCTCAAAGACCGCTGCCGTTTCGGGGATGATAAATTCGATGTGGGGGGCCTTTTCCCGGATAAAACGGATGATATGCCGGTTCAAGGTGATCCCCCCGGTCAGCACCACCCGGCCGGAGTTTACCTTGGCCCGCTTCAGGAAGTCGACGACCTTGACGGCCATCACGTCCGAAAGGGAGAGGACGATGTCGTTTTTGGTGGCCTCCCGCTTGTTCAGGCGGTGGGTACAGTCGCTTTTCATAAACACCGAACACCGGGTGGAAAGGGGGTAGACTTTGGCGGTATCGGGCACCAGGTCGATATCCTCCAGGGTCATGTCCAACCGGGCGAGCTGCTGTTTGAGGAAGTCCCCGGTCCCGGATGCGCATTTGTTCCCGGAAAAGTTATTGATGATCTTGCCCCGGCCGTCCAGGGAGTAGACCACCAGGTCCTCCCCCCCCATGCTGACCACCGCATCGGCCGTGAGGTTCAAGGCCCGGAGGGCGGCCTCCACGCAGAGGGGCTCCAGGGTACCCGCGGCGTCAAACATGAACCGGCCTTCGTTCCCCGTTACCAGAGCGGGGATGCCCTCGTCCACGGGGCCTTCGGCGAGGAGCCGCCGCACCGCCGCGGCAAAGTCCCCCTCGTGAGGGATCGCCGCGTTCCATACTACCCGGCTTGCCGCTCCGGGGGAACCCGCTGTTTCAATTAACACCATCTTCAAACTGGTGGATCCGATATTTATACCTAACGACCGCATAAGACCTCTCAAAGGGGAAATAACAACCTCAAGGCGGTTCCAAAACCCCTTGGCCCGAAAGGACCATGCTTTTGAAACCACAATCTAAATTTAAGAAAAAAACAGGGTTAAGACCAAGTTTTTCAATACCGGTTCTCAAAAACCGGTTGGTTTTAAAACCGGCGCCGGAAAAAAGCGGCCCGGAACCCGCTTTTTCTCTTAAATCCACGGCTGCTGTTTCAAAATTTCGGTGTTGAAACAGCCTCATCTTACTTAATTTTAAAATAAAAATATAGGGGGGAGCCATTCCCAAAACTCGGTTAGTTTTGGGAATTCGCCGTTTTGCAAGGCTGAAAGCCTGAAAAACCGCGCGGGCCTGTCCCGAAATCGTACTCCCGGCTATGCCGGGAACGCGCGCGCACCGTCAAGTAGTTTTGGGACAGGCTCCCGAATAAAATTTTTCCGGTATCGGTTCCGGGATATTTTCCCGGAACCTGGGGGATTAGAAGTACCGCTTCAGCAATCCCTTAAAACCGGCGCAGTGGCGGGCTTCGTCCCGGGCCATTTCATGGACCGTATCGTGGATGGCGTCGTAACCCCGCTCTTTCGCCCGTTTTGCCACGTCAACCTTACCGGCGCAGGCGCCGTGTTCCGCCTCAATTCTGAGTTCCAGGTTCTTTTTGGTACTGGCGGTGATGACTTCCCCCAGGAGTTCCGCGAATTTGGCGGCGTGTTCCGCTTCCTCAAAGGCATACCGCTTGTAGGCCTCGGCTACTTCGGGATATCCCTCCCGTTCCGCCACCCGGCTCATGGCCAGGTACATCCCCACTTCGCTGCATTCCCCGTTGAAATTGGCCCGGAGGTCATCGATAATATCCTGCTCGACCCCTTTGGCGACCCCGACCGTATGTTCCGCGGCAAAGGCCGCTCCTTCAACCTGCTCCTTGAATTTTGACGCCGGAGCCTTGCAGGTAGGACAAGACTCGGGAGGCTGATCCCCGGTGTGGACATACCCACATACCGTACAAACCCATTTTTTCATTTTAACACTCTCCATTAAAAAATTTACAACGGCATAAGCCGTAGTTTTCATATAAAAATTTGGTATATCCCCCTGCCTTTTTCAAGGGGATATTGTTCCACACAAGAACCGCAGAGGCCGTAAAAAACGGTCCGCCGGACATCCACCCGGAAACATTCCCGATTTCCCCCGAACCTGTCCCGGGGGGGCATAAGTCCCCGATCCAGGATGGCGGTGAATGTTTCGGGCGCCGGACAGGGGATATCCACCACCCGGCCGCAATGGCGGCACACCAGATGGGGATGGGGTTTTACGTCCCCGTCAAACCGTTCCTCCCCGTTCACGACGCCCAGGGAAACCACTAACCCTTCCTGCCGGAAAAAGGTGATATTCCGGTATACCGTACCCAGGGAAAGGCCGGGGATCACCGGTTTTAGCCGCTCGTACACCCACTGGGCGCCGGGATGGGATAGGGTGGACCGGATAACCTCCAAAATGGCGTCCCGTTTTTTGCTATGCTTCCGTTCAATGCCGTTCATATTTTAATAATAATAACTATTATTAAAATATGCAAGAGAAATTTTAAAAAAATTGAACTTTTTTAAAAACCCGGTTGGCGCTTGGAAAACCCGGTCAAAAACCCGGGTTTTTCCCTAAGGAAGCACTAATTAATTCAATCGAGAATTAATCAGTGCTACTTTAATGCCGTATTTGCGTAATGAAATGAGCAAATACATAGGGCAACGATGATGAGCGTCAAGTTAATCAGCGTTTCCCTAAATAGCGGCCCGGCGTTCAGCCTCCGCCGCTTCCTTTTCAAGATCTATGGCGCGGAAGATCTCCGCGGAACGCCGGTAGGCGGCAAGGGCCTCATCCCGGCGGGCGGCCTTTTTGTACACGTC
>JAITKD010000104.1 GCA_031278575.1 Spirochaetaceae bacterium
CAACCCCGGCAGACGCCGCCCGCAACGCCGGAGCGGCGGCCCCAGGCGGCCGCCCCCGCTCCCCAGGCCCCGCAACCAGCGCCCGCGGCGCCGGAGCGGCGGCCTCAGGCGGCCGCTCCCCAGGCCCCGCAACCAGCGCCCGCGGCGCCGGAGCGGCAGCCCCAGGCGGCCGCCCCCGCTCCCCAGGCCCCGCAGACGCCGTCCGCAACGCCGGAGCGGCGGCCCCAGGCGGCCGCTCCCCCTCCCCAGGCCCCGCAGACGCCGCCCGTAGTGCCGGAGCGGCAGCCCCGGACCCCGCCTCCTCCGGCAACGGCTCCGGGGACAGGGGGAACCACCCCAAGACCCCAAACCGGGGAACTCGCTGTTTTTGGTTTTCCCTTGCCCTGGTTTATCGGTGTCATCCTTGGGGCGCTCCTGATTTTGGCGTTTATCATTTTCCTGATGATAAAACGGCTTCAGGACTCCCCCAATAGGACCTTTGCCTATGCCGCCGACAAGCCGCCGAAAAAGCCGGTTTTCCCCGGAAAACCGGAAGTTCCCCGGGACGATAGGAAGCCGCAAGAAACAAACCTTCTAGCCGATGACGAAACAAGCCGGCTTCAGCGCAAAATCGAAAGCCCCGGGGCACGGCCAACACCGGCCGCCTTGCCGGTATTTTCTCCGGATAAAAAATTTGCAACGCCGGCCGAAGCCGTATCCCGAGCCGAAGCCCCTGCCCTATATTCCGGTCCCCGGGTTCTCATAAAAGGTACGGAAGCTCATGGCTCCGGCGGTCCCATAAAGAACATCGAAACAAGCCCGGGGCCAGCTTATTTGCCGGCCCCTTCGCCGGACAAGCAATTTACGACGCCGGAGGGAACCGTACCCCGAACCGAAGATACCGGAACCCCTGTTCTACATTCCCGCCCCCCGGGTCATTGGGGTAAGGACGCGGAGCAGCGGGCCCCCGCCGGTTCAATCAGCCGCAAAGGCCCCCGGAATATCTCCCTCATGCACTCCTCCCGGAAAAAAAACATCCCACCCTGCAATGGGCCGTTGATGTTGTCCCTTTTTGTGGAAGACCAAAATACCAACATAGGCAGGCGGAATGTTCATGCCGTTAAATCCGGTTATTCCTTTACCATAGGGGGGGGCAAGTCGGATTTTTTGATCTTCCTCGTTCCCGTACCTCCCCGGATAGCGGAGCTCCGTAGTGACGGCGCCCAATGCACCCTTATTCCCCGCAAACCGGAATTTTTCCCCGATACCGGTTCCCGGCAGGTTCCGGATTGCATTGGAAAACCCATACGGATTCTTTCGGAAAGGCGCTATGAACTCATCATCCGGATAGACCGTTACGAAGATCCCTTAATAACCCTAAACCGGCTGCTCCATTCGGTGGATGTACCGGGTTATTGGCAGGAACCGGGTTAATCCGCCCCCAGTTTTTTGAGTACATCCCGGGCCTTTCGGGCAATGGTACCGTTCTTTTCATCGGTTAATTCCTTAACCTGGGGGACAAGATCCCGAAATTCGTTATTTACGATCATATCCAAGGCATAAGACTTTTCCACCACGCCGCCGGAAGTCAAAAACCGCCGGGTAAGACCTTCGACCGTATTGGTCCGGGCGGTTCCCATAACCCGGAGAAACCCGTTATACAGGGCGGTTTGTTTTTTCCCCTGGGCTTCATCCATTTCAAGGATCACCTTTCCCGCATAATCATCGGCGTTATTCCGGATCAACATTTCCGCCGCCAGAATCCTGACCCGATCGGTATTTTTCCGTTCCGTGAAAAGATCCGCCAATACGGCATCGGCGCCGCGATTCCCCATGGCCCCCAAAGCCCGGATAGCCTCATCCTTTACCGCGGGGATCTCATCCCTTTCGGCGCGGTAACGGAGGTAGGGAATGGCTTCGATAAATTTCCGTTCCCCCGCGGCCTTCGCCGCGCTTATCCGGGTCCGGTAATAGGAATCCCGGAAGGCTTCCAGAATAACGCCCTCCACCTCCTGACCGGAAAAAGGCCCCAGGGCGGCGATAGCGCCGGATCGCACGTTGGGATCCGGGGAAACCAGGGCGGTAAGAATCGGCTGAAGCCCTTCGGGATCGCCGATTTTTGAAAGACTATCCAGGGCCGCCATACGCAGGAGCGGGCGTTCATCATCGGACACGGCAATTTCCGATAAAAAGGATATCCCCTTCCGGGAACCCAACTCCCCCAGGGCGATTACCATTTCCCGGCGGTTTTCATCCCCGGGGTTACGGTTTGTACAAAAATCAATTAAATATTCCGCCGTATTATCGGCGGTTTCCGGATTAACCTTCCCCGCCAACCCTAATGCCCGGATGGCGCTGCCCATAAAACGCTGCTCGTCCCGATCTATCAGATCCTTTAAGGGCTCTATGGCATCCGGGGCTTTAACTTTTCCCAGGTAATCAATGGCGGAAAGGATCGTCTCAGCGGCTTCATTATCCCGTTCTTTCACCACCCGGATGGCCCGTTCCTCCAGGCCGCTCTTACTCCGATCCCCAAAAAAACCAAACGCCCCGGAAAGGATAATCCTGTTTTTTGTGGATTGTACCAGGACGGCAAGCGCGTCATCCAGATAAAAGGCATTTTCATTTTTTAAGGTCTGAATCAGCGCGGCTATTTCATTTTCCGTACCATACCGGAGCGTTTCTAATTGCAGGGTTTCCGTGGTTTTATCCGGGGGCGGATCCGAATCCGGCAAAGACTGGGGAAATACCCCGGAAGCCGCGAAAAAAAACAGAAAAAACAACCGGATATGTTTCATCCCTCACCCTCGGTAAATTGTTTTAGGAAGGCCGATTTAAATGACAAAAAGCGGTCTTCCCGGATGGCGATCCGGGCATCCTCCACGAGTTTATATAAAAAATAGAGGTTATGATAACTTACCAGCATGGAACAGAGGATCTACCGGGTTTTAAACAGGTGCCGCAAATAGGCGCGGCTATAGTCCCGGCACACTTTACAGCCGCAGGTTTTATCTATCGGTTCAAAATCAAGCCGGTATTCCGCCTTTTTTAACGCAAAACATCCGTTCCGGGTAAAAACATACCCGTTCCTGCCGGTCCTGGTGGGGAATACGCAATCAAACATATCTATGCCCTGTCCAATAGCGTCCAGAATATACCGGGGGGTCCCGATACCCATAACATACCGGGGTTTTTCCGGGGGTAACAAGGCGGCGGTATAGCTTAAAAATTCTTCAAAAACCTCCACCGGTTCCCCAACAGAAAGGCCCCCGATGGCGATACCGGGGGTATCCTGATCTATTACCCGCCGGGCGCTTTGTTCCCGGAGATCCTTAAAAAAATTACCCTGTACTATGGCAAAAAGATTCCCCTTGTACCCCTTATCCTGTTCTATTTCCCAGGCTCTTCCGGCCCGGGAAAGCCAAAGGCCGGTAAACTCCAGGGCTTTTACCGCATCCTTATAGGATGCCCCCCAGGGGGTACATACGTCAAGCTGCATCTGTATATCACTGCCCAGGAGGGCTTGAATTTCCACCACCCGTTCGGGGCTCAGCAGATGGCGGGAACCGTCAATATGGGACCGGAACACCGCCCCCTCATCGTTTATTTTCCTAAAAGGGGCCAGGGAAAAGATCTGAAACCCCCCGGAATCGGTAAGGATGTTCCGGTCCCAGTTCATAAAACGATGGAGTCCGCCGGCGGAGGATATCACCTCGGTTCCGGGTCTAAGGTAGAGGTGATAGGTATTGGAAAGGAGGATCTCGAACCCTATCTCCTTTACGTCATCCTTGGTGAGGGCCTTGACGGTTCCATTGGTCCCGACGGGCATAAAAACCGGGGTGCGTACCGGGCCGTGGGGCAGTTCGATGACCCCCGTCCGGGCATTACAGGAGGGATCCCGGTGGTGAATGGTAAAAAAACCTTCCATCCGCGTATGTATCCTTTAGGGCAACGATGATTAACCTGACGCTCATCATCGTTGCCCTATGTATTTGCTCATTTCATTACGCAAATACAACGTTAAAGGAGCGCCGATTTATTCTCGATTGAATAAATCAGTGCTTCCTTAGGGAAACGCTGATTAACTTGACGCTAATCGCGTTTCCCTAATGTATTTGCTCATTTCATTGCGCAAATACAACGTTAAAGGAGC
>JAITKD010000233.1 GCA_031278575.1 Spirochaetaceae bacterium
GCACATGCGGTTGCCATAATATCCTCTTTGGGAACATCCCTGTGTTTGTTTAGCAAGCCATCAAGATATTCTCTGCTGTAATCAAGCCTCCAACCAGATCTGGGGACCGGGCGTTTAAAAAACGGATGGTCCATAAACACATTGAATAATACATCGTTAATTTTTCCCCCAGCAGCAATATCGCCATTTTTGTCATAATCTTTGTTAAATAATTTTTTTACAAGATAATCAGAAACGACATTTCCTGGCCCTGTATCAAATCCATGCATTTTATTTCTATCGCTTGAAGCAAGCTGTATATTAGCAATACCCCCTATGTTTAATGTCAAAACCGGCTTTTTCTCTTTGCGGAACAAGATAAAATCTAAATACGGCATCAAAGGAGCCGCACTTCCTCCAAACACATGATCTGCTTGCCGAAAATGAGTTACTGTATCAATATCAAGGAGATTCGCTATTACTGATGTATCACCCGTTTGATATCCGGCAGGATATTTCCCCGATGACCAACGCATAACCCAGTTGTCTTTTTCTTCTTTGGACATATCGGAAATAGCCTTATGATCAGGCGGCTCTTGATATAATGTTTGAGTATCAAGCCCAAGTACCTTTACATCCTTTGTGTTAATATTATTCTCTTTTATGAATTGAGTAGCAGCATTTGCAAAGACAGCACCTGCCATGTAATTCAATCTGTTGAGACCTATCATATCGATTTTATTTTCAAAACACTCGAAAATGATTTTCTTGATATCCTCAGGCCATTCGTAAGATCCTCCTTTAATAAATTTTGGTACTTTTGGGAAACCATCAGAATCAATTTCTGTTTCTGCTAATACCACATCAATTCCATCAAAAGACGATCCGCTATTCATTCCCATAATAAGATCCATTATAAACCTCCTGTAAAACCTTTATATCATCCTGACTGCGGCATGATTTTCTTTCTATCAGATTAGTTTCTAAGATTATTTCTTTTGGATGAACTTTCTCTTCTGAATTTATTATTTCAAATAGATTTTTTACAGCTAGTTCGCCAATCTCATTTGCCTGCTGCGTTATAGTGGTAATATCAAATAATTTTGTTATTGCGTTATCATCCCATGACAGAACAGAAATATCATCGGGGATAATAAGACCCATACGCTTTATTCCTGCCAAGATAGTACCTATAAGATTATCATTTAATACCATAATTGCCGTAATTGATTTATTTTTTGTCAACAGATTATCAACTGCGCTTAAAACACTGTCATCATCTTCATAATCAGCCGCTTCAATATAGTGTTCGTAAAAATTTATTTTATAATTTTTTAATGCTTTTTTATATCCATTAATTCGGTCATTGACGGTTATAAAATTTCTTGTGGCAATCACGCCGATGTGCTTATGGCCTAATGATATTAAATATTCAGTAGCTTTATAAGATCCGTTAAAGTTATCTGAATGAATTACAGCTTTATTTAAATTTCCTACCTTCCTGTCTATAAGGACTGTAGGTATGGTACTATCATATAAATAAAGATTTTCATTCTTAATTTTGTTATCTGCCATATAAGCGGGAGCAATAATAATTCCATCTATCCTTCTGCTGTATAACGATTTTAAATGCATAATTTCTTTCTCAATATCTTCTTGCGAGTTACAGATGATTACATTGAAATGATTCTTTGTAGCGATTTGTTCTATGGCATAGATTATTTCTGTAAAAAAATTATTTTTTATACTGCCGACTACAATAGCAATTATTTTTGTTGTTTTATTTCGCATACCCTGTGCCAAAGCATTAGGTACATAATTAAGCTTTTCTATAGCTGAAAGGACTTTTTGTTTTGTTTTTTCTGCGACAACACCATAATTTCCAATAACACGACCCACGGTAGCCTTGGAAACACCGGAAAATTCAGCGACTTCATTAATTGTAACAAAATCTTCTCTTTTGCTCATTTATATCCCTTTATGAGAACGTTCTCATTTTATTTTTTAAATCACCCTTTTAGGGAAAATAATCTATACTATAATGAGAACGTTCTCTATCCGTATTATTATTTTACACCATTCTTTTTTTATTGTCAAGGAAATCTTGCAAAAAAAGTGAAAAAAATGGCGAAAACAGGGCCTGGTCCCCGTTTGGGGTCTGACCCCAGCGGACGCCTGGAAAGGTGACTGACGAACCGAAGGTTTGCGCCGTGCGCGTTAGGGTACAGTCAATTAGTTTTGGAACAGGCTCATTTTATGCGTTTGGCCTGTTGCCAGGGTTATCACGATTGATTAAGCTGAAAAAGTTATGGCACATCGGCTTGTATTAAAAAACTTCCGTCTGGTGGATGAAACCATGAACCGCTTCGGTTCGGTGGTGGTGGAGGACGGCCGTATCCGGGACCTGATCCCCGGTCCGGCCCCGGCCTTGTCCGGCGGCCGGGTCATCGACGGCGGCTGTTTAGGCAGCGCCGGGGAACCGCCGGCGCTCTTGCCCGCCCTGGTGGACCTCCACGCCCATTTCCGGGACCCGGGTTTGGCGGAAAAAGACGCCGCGCTTCCCGCCGAAACCTGGGTTCTACAGGAAACCTGGTTTCTACAAGAGACCTTGGAGTCCGGAAGCCTGGCCGCCGCAGCCGGGGGGTACGGGACCGTGGTGTGTATGGCCAATACCAAACCGGTGATCGACACCCCCGAAAAGGCGGGCCTCCTCAAAGCCCGCTCCGATGCCCTGGGCCTCATCGACCTCTACCCGGCCCTGTCCCTTACCCGGGCAATGGAGGGCCGGGAACTTTCCGGCGTTAGGGACCTCTCCCGCCTTCCCCGGAGCGGCCCGGGGACCTATGTTCCCCGGCTCCTCTCCGAGGACGGCCGGGACGTGGCCGGGGACGGCATTTTTCTCGCGGCCCTCGCCGAGGCCCGCCGCCTGGGCCTCCCCGTTTCCTGCCACTGCGACGCCGGGGGCGCCGAGGCGGAGGCCGCCAAGGGGGCCGGTCAGCCCCGGGAGGTGTGGAGCCGCATCGAGGAGAACCAGGGGACCCGCCGGGCCATAGCCCTGGGCCGGGAGGCGGGCTGCCATATCCACATCGCCCATGTGTCCACCGGGGAAGCGGTGGCTCTTGTTCGGGACTGCAAAAAGACCGTGAGCCCCGGAAACGGCCCGGCCTTTTCCCTTACCTGCGAGGCCGCCCCCCATCACATCGCCCTCACCGGGGAGGATGCCCGCCGCCTGGGGCCTGAATCCCACGGTCGGGTGAACCCGCCCCTGCGGACTGAGGCGGACCGCCGGGCCCTGATCGCCGGGATCCTGGACGGAACCATCGACGCCATTGCCACGGACCACGCCCCCCATACCCAGGCCGGAAAAGCCGGGGGCGCGCCGGGTTTTATCGGCCTGGAAACGGCCTTTGGGGTGTGTTTTACCGAACTGGTCCGGGAGGACGGGATAAGCCTCTCCCGGCTTTCCGCCCTGATGAGCGCCGTCCCCGCCCGGATCCTCGGCCTGGGGGGGGACCGGGGCCGGATCGCCCCGGGGTTCCGGGGGGACCTTTTTATCGCCGATACCGCCGCTGCCCGGACCGTAGGGGCGGAGCCCTTTAAGTCCCGGAGCCGTAATTCCCCTTTTTTAGGACGGGAACTTCGGGGAGTTGTCCTCATGACAATCCACGGGGGACGGCTTGTTTTTAATGCCCCCGTGGGTTATACTTAAAAAGTTCCACTAAGGAGGGGATATGAAATACCGAAGGGTATTTTTTGTTATCATAGCGCTTTCCCTTTCCCCGGCCGTCCTCGGGGCTTCCGGGGCCTCCCAGACTGTTTTTCCCGAAGACCAGGATTCCCCTCCGGCCGCCCGGGGTTATATTATTCCCCCCCAGGACGTGTGGCTTGACGCCTATATCAGCCAGGCTGATTACCATTATCCCGTCCCCAAGACCGATGCCTTCAACGTGATCCCCCTCGCGGATATCCGGGGGTCCACGGCCTATTTCCTTATCGGGTTCAAGGGTAAAAAGGAGAATTTTGGGGCCCTTCCCCTGATGAACCTTTGTTTTGTGATTGATACCAGCGTTTATATGGAACAGAATGAAAAACTTGAATGGGTCAAGGAATCTTTTCGGGCCTTTATTAACCAGGTCCGGGACAGGGATATCGTATCGGTGGTGGTTTTTGCGGATCAGGCGGAGCTTCTGGTTTCGCCTACCCTGATCCAAAACGAGGCCGACCGGGACCGGTTTATCGACTTGATCGACTCCCTGGATCCCGGGGGAGGGGCCGATGTGTTCCAGGGTATGACCCTGGGGTATAACCAGGTGGCGGCCAACTACCGGGATAATTACATCAACCGGGTGATCCTCCTCAGCGGCGGAAGGGACGGCAGCGGCCGGGGCAGGGAAGAGTTCCTGAATTTAAGCCGGTGGTACAACCAGCAGGGTATTGATATATCCACCGTCGCCCTGGGAATGGAGAGTGATGTCAATCTCATGGCGGATATCGCCACCGTCAGCGAGGGGGCCAGCCGTTCCATCCTGGACTATGAGCTGATGGAGCAAGTCTTCGGCAATGACTTGGACCGGCTGGTGGTTCCCGCGGTGTGGCGGCTCAATCTGGAGATCGCCCTTGCCCCGGGGGTACGTTTCCGGGAAGCCTGGGGTTGTAATTATTGGATTGAAAATAACGTCTTTCATTATGCCCTGGGTACCCTGCATAACGGGGACAGCAAAACCCTGATCGTCCTGGCGGATCTGGAAAGCGCCGTCCCCCCCGGGGCGGATCTGGGGACCTTCTCCCTATTATACACCGATACCCAGGGGAAATCCTGGCGGGTCGGCCCCTTTCCCCTGACCCCCGGTCCGGGGGTTTTACAGAACCGCCGGATGCTGACCGATCCCCGGATCCGGGAGGCCGAAGGGGTGATCGCCCTGGGGAAAAGCCTCATCGACGTCGGGAACCGGGCCGCCGCCATTAGCCAAGCCCAAGGCAGTTACGGGGCTTCCCGGAATGCCGGTTACGACAACGGGTACTACGAATCGGCGGACCGTAAAGACAGAATTACCGCGGAATTGGAGAATTGCCTCACGATCATTCAAAGTACCTGGGATTATCTTGTCCACATCAGTAACAACACCGAGGACATAGACTACGCCAAGGAACTACAGATCCTTGAGGATTACGAATACACCGTTAACCAAATGTACGACGATTATCTCTCCTACTAAGGCGTCTATGTATAATATAGATAAACTTTACGAAGCCGTGGCCGCCAAGGGCCACGTTTGTGTGGGCCTGGACACCGCGGCGGAGTACCTGCCCCCCCGGGAACGCCGCCGGGCGGCCTCGGACGCCCAGGCGGTTTTGGCCTTTAACCGGGCGGTCATCGACGCCACCGCGGATATATGCGCCTGCTTTAAGGTCCAGATTGCCTATTACGAGGAGCTGGGCCGGGCGGGACTCGATACCTATGCCAAAACCCTGGCCTGCCTGCGGGAACGGGGGGCCCTGGTCATCGCCGACATCAAACGGGGGGACATCGCCGATACGGCCCTCCGGTACGCCACGGCCCATTTTTCCGGAGATTTTGAGGCGGACTTTGTAACCCTTTCCCCCTATATGGGGATGGACTCCATTGAACCCTGGCTTTCTTATGCCGACCGCCGGGGCAAGGGGGCCTTTGTACTCATGCGGACCAGCAACCGGGGGATGCGGGATTTTGAATACCAGGAACTCAAGGCCGGGGGCCGGCTCTACGATGCGGTGGGGGACCGGCTCACGGAGCTTGCCTCGGGGCGCCGGGGCAAATACGGCTACGGGGCCTTCGGCGCGGTGGTGGGGTGTACCGAAAAAGAGGAGGCCGCGGCAATCCGGGAGAAACGGGGGAACCTTTTTTTCCTTATCCCCGGCTACGGCGCCCAGGGGGGGGCCGCGGAAGACGCCGCCCTGCTCCTGCGGGAGGGGAACGGCGGGGTGGTAAACGCCTCCCGATCCATCCTCCGGGCCTGGGCCGCCGGCGGGGATAAGGC
>JAITKD010000240.1 GCA_031278575.1 Spirochaetaceae bacterium
GAGAATAAACCGGCGCTCCTTTAACGCAAGGTAAACAAAGTTTACCCCATTTGCGCAATGAAATGAGCAAATACATTAGGGAAACGCGATGAGCGTCAAGTTAATCAGCGTTTCCCTAAAAATACCTCTTGAAATTTTTCCGGGTCAAGTGTAGCGTGTCTGCCGGGGAGGGGGCCTGTTTTTTAGCCCGGAGTTACTGCCCCTGGTTTTCCAGGCGGCGGAGTTCCAGCCGGACGTTTAGGTTTTCCGGGTCCAAATCCCCGGCGTATTCCAGGACCCGGCGTATTTCCCTGTCCCGGCCCAGGGCCCGCAGGCACCGGGCGATATGCAGCTGTATCCGGGCGGCGCTTTTTTTGTCCCCCACCCGGGCCGCGGCGGCTTCGTAATAGTCCAGGGCCGCGGCGTTGGAACGGCGGGCTTCGAGGATCCGGGCGAGCGCGGCGTCGGCCTGCCAGAAACGGCCGGACAGGGCCTTGAGCAGGGCTTCCCCTTCGTCAAGGCGGCCTTCCCGGACGAGCCGGAGGCCCTGGTTGAGGTCTATCCAGTCCCCCCCAACGCGGTAGTACCCGGCGGTTTTGATAAGCACCGCGGTTTCGTCGTACCGTTTCTGGAGGTCAAAATACGCGGCCCCCCATTGGTACAGCCGTTCATCCCGGGGATGCCGGCCCAGGAGGAGCCATACTTCCGCCACGGTCCGGTCTATGGTCCAAGAGTCCCGGCGGCGTTTAAGTAACTCCAAATCCAAAAGCCCCTCGTTTTTTAGATCCCGTTCCTCAAGAATAACAACGGCCCGGGGAGTATCCAGGAGCCGGGTGTATGCTAAAATACCATACGTGAGGACCGGGGAGGGGGCGGGCTGTTGTTCCGCGAAAAACCGCTCCAGGCAAGCGGCTTTTTCCCCGGGGGACGCGGCGGTGGAGGCCAGGTTGTAGAGGCTCCGGGATATACGATCCTGGTTTTGGGCCCCTCCGGCGTTTTGGGGGAGGGCCAGGCCGCGCCACAGGTTCCGGGCGGTATCGCCGTAACCCGCGAGCCAAAGGGCGTCCGCCTGCCGGGCCAGGCTCTTTTCATCGGAAAGGCGGGAAAAAAGTTCCGCGCTCTCCAGGGGGTCCCCGAAATCGTAAAAAAACTCCGCCCCGAACCGGAGGGTTTCCGGGGCCGGGGACCAGGGGGCCTCCGGGAATCCCCCGCCGCCCCCGGGGGGGCCGGCGAGCAGGGTCTTAACCAGCGCCCCGCACCCCGGAACATCCCCCGCAAGGAGCCTGAGTATCCCCCGGTTGACCACCAATTGTTCCCCCTCTTTTTCCGAAACCAGGGGAATTGCCGATGCCAAAAGGGTCTCCCCCTGGGGGACACCCGCGGCGCTTTGGGGATCCCCCAGTTTTCCGGCAAGGACGTAGAGGCTTAATACCAAGGGCCGGAAGGCGGGGCCCCGGATCCGGGCAAGGAGATCCTCCAGGGCCGCCGCGGTTTCCGGGGCGATAAGGGGGTCCCCCAGAAACAGGGCCTCCGCGGCCAGGGCCGCCAGGGGTTCGGAGTGGGGGAAGCGGCCGCTGATCCGAGCCGCCGCTTCCCCATAGGCGCCGGTAAAAAGCGCCGCCTTTTCCGGCGGGAAGCCGGAATAACGGGCGAGGTTTCTGCGGCGTTTCAGGACCGAAAGGTGGGACTCCACGCTGAGGGCCTTTTCTTCAAGGCCCTCCAGGAGGGAATTGAGCCGTTCCGGGGAAGCCCCTTCCGGCCGCGCCGCGAGGAGGTCAAATTCCGCCAGCATCCGGGGAAAATCCCCGCCGGCTTCCCCTCCCCCCCCTTCCCCCCGGAGGGTGAAAAAAAACATCCCCCCCAGCAGCGCCAGGGCAAGCCCCCCTCCCAGGACGCAGACGGTTTTAAGCAACATCCTCTGAGACCAATGCGGACGGATCATAGTTATCCCGGCGGGTCCTTATCGGGGAGGGGGCTTTCTTTTTGTATTGTTTTCCGGATACTATCCAGGACCCCGTTTATAAACCGGTAGGAATCGTCGGTGCCGAATTCTTTGGAGATCCCGATGGCTTCGTCAATGACGATGGAGGGGGGCACCTCATCTTGAAACATCAGGGTATAGGTACTCATCCTGAGTACCGCGAGATCAACCCGGTTGAGCCGGGAAAAATCCCAATTTTTAAGATGGGCGCGGATCATAGCATCCACCGTATTGATGTTTTCTATGGTTCCTATCACCAAAAGCCGGGAAAAGTCCGAGATCCCCTGGTCGGGAACCTTTTCAAGCCAGGAAAAATTCAATAAATCACCGGGGATTGACGATTTTCCCGGGGGAAAGCCCGCGGCTTCCCAGGAATACAAGGCTTGAAAGGCAAGGATACGGCCTTTTCTCCGTGACGCCATAACTACCAGCTGAGAAGAAAATTCTCTCGGATGGTAACCGCGTCCCTTTTCGCCCGGAGTTCGGCGATGAGTTCTTCCTGCGCTTTTATGGCGGCCTCCTGCAAACGCCGCTGGGTTAAGGTCCCCACGATTTGTTCCCGGACGGTCATGGGAGGACCGGACTGTAACAACACGTCGTTTAAGGTAAGGGTTTTCATCTCATAGGTTCCGGTAATTTTGATGATGAGAAAGCCCTGGGGGGTCTCGATCACCCCGGAAATCGCCCCCTGGGGCAAAGAAAAGGCCACGTTGAGGAATTCCTGACCCACCGAATCCAAAAGCTGGGGGTTCCGGGGAAGGTAGCGGCCTTCTTCGGAAATATACCCCGCCCCCTGGGTCTGTCCCCGGATAACCGCCTCATCGAACTTTGCGGGGTTGGAACCAATATCCCGGAGCATCCGGTCCGCGGTTTCCCGGGCCCGGGTTTTTTCAGCCGAAGCCGCCCCATTCGCCAGGGGGATTTGGATATAGGAGAACCGTACCGTATCGGGCTGGACATACTGGGTTTTATACAGATTATAGGTGTTCTGGATCTCCGCTTCCGTCGGCGGTTGAACCGATGACTCCAGGTTGGGCTTTTTGAGACGGAGGTACTGCTGGGCGATAAGCTGTTTGCGGATCAGTTCCCGGTATGCGGGAAGCTCCATTCCGGTCTGACTTTTGAGGAGCGAGGAAAATTCGGCGTCCGTGGGCCGCCTCCCCAGGGATTGGGCCATACCGGAGCGGATCTGCTGAAAATAGTTGTTCAGGTCGTTATCGGATACGGAGATCCGTTCCTGTTCGGCGGCCTGAAGGATGAGCCGCTCGTCGATCATCAAATTCAGAATTTCCAGCCGCAGCTTCCGTTTTTCCTCGGCGCTCAGGGTCCTGCCGGCCTCGATTTTTTCAGCCTCGGTCCGCAGTTGTTTGACCATAATCGGCTCGCTTCTAATCAAATTCACCGTGGCGATGGTCTGTAAATCCGTTTGGGTAAAACCCGCCGCTGTTACTAAAAGAAAAAACAAACCGCCAGATAGTAACCGTTTCATATTCATCCTTTGGGAACCAGCCCGTATCGGACCTGTTCAAGAACCCCATGGTTCTCTCCCAAGCCGGTTTTTATCGGAAGTTGTTCAAAATTGAAGTTTTTGAACAACCCTATTATATAATGAACAAAGACCGGCATAGGTTTCAAAAGCCGGCAAAATTTTTAATCTTCGTTAAAACGCGCGGCCCGCCGCCTTCCGGGAATTCCCCGGAACCCAGATACCGCCCTCTTTTTATTTTTTCTATTCCAAAACCGCCCGGATCCGGCGGACCCCCGCGGAGGAGGATTGCTCTTTTTGTATCTTGAACTTCCCCAGGGCCCCGGTACGCTCCACATGGGGGCCCCCGCAGACCTCCTTGGAAAAATCCCCCATGGTATAGACCTTTACCTGGGATTCGTATTTTTCCCCAAAAAGGGCAACGGCCCCGGACGCCTTCGCCGCTTCCAGGCTCATCACCTCCATGGTAACCGGGAGGTCCCGTTGGATCTGCTCGTTTACCAGGGCCTCCACCCGGGCAAGCTCCCCGGCGCTCATGGGGCCGTCGTGGGAAAAGTCGAAGCGCATCCGTTCCGCGGTGATGTTGGACCCCTTCTGGGCCACGTGCTCCCCCAGGACCAACCGGAGGGCCTGGTGCAGCAGGTGGGTGGCGGTGTGGTATTTTACCGCCATTTCCCCCTGGTCTCCCAGGCCCCCTTTAAACACCTGCCCGCTCCCCGCCCGGGAAAGGTCCTGGTGTTTTTTAAAGGCCTCGTCGAATTCGGCCCGGTTTACGGTCATCCCCCGTTCCCCCGCCAGTTCCTCGGTGAGTTCCAGGGGAAAGCCGTAGGTGTCGTAGAGTTTAAAGGCCAGGCGGCCGGACATGATCTTCCGGGGATCCCGTAAAAGATTGGGGAGGAGTTTTTCAAATTCGTGTTCCCCCTTCTGGAGGGTTTCCAAGAATTTTTCTTCTTCTTTATTAAGTTCGGTGATGATAAAATCCCGGTGTTCCACAAGTTCCGGATAGGGGCCGGCGAATTTTTTTATCACCGCCCCGGCCACCGATGCCAGGGAACCCTCCATCCCCAGTTTGCGGCCGTGCCGCACCGCCCGGCGGATCAGCCGGCGCAGCACATACCCCGCCCCCACATTGGAGGGGCTTACCGCCTTGGGGTCCCCCAAAATAAAAACCGCGGACCGCACGTGGTCACCGATGATCCGGATCGACCGGTCCCGGTCCCCGCCGGTCCCATAAACGCCGCCCGAGGCTTTTTCCACCGCCTCAATGAGGGGGGCGAAAATTTCCGTATCGTACACCGATTTTTTCCCGTTCAGGATGGTAACGGTCCGCTCAATCCCCATGCCCGTGTCCACGCAGGTCCGGGCCAGAGGGATATATTCCCCCTCGGCGGTTTTATTGTACTGCATGAAGACATCGTTCCAGATCTCAAGCCACTTTCCGCAGGAACAGCCCGGTCCGCAGTCCGGGCCGCAGGGTTCCTTGCCCATATCGATAAACATCTCCGAGTCCGGGCCGCAGGGTCCGGTGGCCCCCGCGGGGCCCCACCAGTTATCGGACCGGGGCCGGTACCCGATCCGGTCTTCGGGGATCCCTAAACGCTTCCAGACCGCGGCGGATTCATCGTCCCGGGGTATGGCCCCCTCCCCCGCAAACACCGTCACCCCGATCTTTTCCCGGGGTATCCCCAGCCACCGGGGGGAGGTGAGGAATTCAAAACTCATCTCGATGGCCCCTTCCTTAAAATAATCCCCCAGGGACCAGTTCCCCAGCATTTCAAAAAAGGTGAGGTGGCTGGGGTCCCCCACGCTGTCTATGTCCCCGGTGCGGATGCACTTCTGGTAGTCCACCAGCCGTTTCCCCGCGGGGTGGTCTTCCCCCAAAAGGTAGGGCACCAGGGGGTGCATCCCGGCGGTGGTAAACAGCACCGTGGGGTC
>JAITKD010000253.1 GCA_031278575.1 Spirochaetaceae bacterium
AATTATACTATAAATCGAACCTGTTCCCAACCCCCATAAAAAATAGAAAAGGCGAGGAGAACCAGATAAGATTGTAGTTGCAAAACTATCAACCAGGGGACCCGCGCCATGAAAACTCATTGAGGGCTCTTAATCGTGTCGAACTAACAGGGCGGGGTTCCTGGGGAAGCACTGATTTATTCAATTGAGAATAAATCAGTGCTACTTTAACGCAAGGTAAACAAAGTTTACCCCATTTGCGCAATGAAATGAACACAACTTTATTCTACCGTGTTTACGATGCCGTTTCTATGCCCTCCTGGGTTCGCACTTCAAAAAAAATTCGGCCAAATACATTAGGGAAACGCGATTAGCGTCAAGTTAATCAGCGTTTCCCTAACCGCATTTCAGAAGGATAGCGGGATTGTACACTGTATTCAGTTAAATAACTGCATTTATCTGAACTGTTCCAAATCCCGGTTGGCGCGAACCTTCGGTTCGATGGAACAGCCTCATTCTTCAAAACATTCTTCAAGGTCGTATGATACGTTCAAGAACACTTGCGCTCCTGCAATAATTTGACTTATGGTTTTTATGGCGAGGGACTCCTGGTTGATAGTTTTGCAACTACAATCTTATCTGGTTCTCCTCGCCTTTTCTATTTTTTATGGGGGTTGGGAACAGGTTCGATTTATAGTATAATTCTATTATGGCTTTAGAACTAAGCGCCGGCGCCGATGACGGAGGACGCCGGCTTGACCGGATCCTCAGGAAAGCCCTGCCGGACCTGCCCCTTTCCGGGGTATACCGGTTGCTGCGGAAAGGCCGGGTCCTGGTGGACGGGAAACCCGGCGGGGCAAAAGACCGGGTGCCCCCGGGAGCCCGGATTCAAATCCTCAAAGCAGCCGGCCTTTCCGTTTCCCCCGGCCTTTACCCGGCGGCAGGCTCCTTGGGGTCCCGAGCCCTTCCGGACATACTCTGGGAAGGGGCGGGGCTTCTCTTCCTGAATAAACCCCCGGGAATGTTGGTCCACGGACCGGAAAGCCTCGAAACCCTGGTCCTGGGTTACCTTGCGGGGAAACTCCCCCGGTCCATCTCCTTTAAGCCGGGACCCCTCCACCGGCTTGACCGGCCGACCAGCGGGATCATCGCCTTTTCCACCAGCCTGGAGGGAGCCCGGAATTTCAGCGCCCTCCTCCGGCAGGGGGAAATAAAAAAACACTACCTGGCCCTGGTAGCGGGAAACCCCGGAGAACGGGCGGTCTGGGAGGACTGGCTTTGCCGGGACCGGGAGCAAAGGAAAACCTTTTCCGCCGGGGACCGGGAGGGGGGCGCCAAAAAAGCCCTTACCCAGGTATATACCCTGGGGTCCGGGTCCGGTTATTCCCTGGTAAGGCTGGAAATAGCCACCGGCAGGACCCACCAGATCCGGGCCCAGGCGGCTCTTCACGGGCACCCCCTGGCGGGGGATCGGAAATACGGGGGGGCCGGGTTTCCGGGGTTCTTTCTCCATGCCGGTTCCCTGGAATTCACCGGAAAGGGAATACCCCCCATTCCTAAAACCCTGGAAGCGCCCCTTCCAAAGGCTTTCTCTCAAAAAATACAGGAACTTTTTGGGGAGAAATTCGTAAAAACCCCCGGCCCTTACTCCCGCTAAGGTTTTTTTCATGTTATACTTAAGATAATGTTTCAAGGCCTTTTTTGGACCCTCAGAAGAATCAAAACCTACGCGCTGATTGGTGAAAGCGGTACCGGTAAAAGTTTTCGGGCGGTACTGGTAGCACAAAAGTACGATATTGATTTTATTATAGACGACGGCCTCTTGATCCGGGATAACCGTATCGTGGCGGGCCATTCGGCCAAAAAAGAAAAAACTTTCCTGGCGGCGGTTAAGGTAGCCCTTTTTGATGAAAAAGCCCGGAGGGATGAGGTTGCCCGGAGGCTTCAGAATGAAAAATTTAAAAAAGTCCTTATCCTGGGTACCTCGGAAAAGATGGTAATTAAAATCGCCGCCCGGTTACAGCTCCCCCCGCCGAGTAAAATCATAAAAATCGAGGATATCGCCTCCCAGGATGAAATCGAACGGGCCATCAGAACCCGGAAGGTGGAGGGGAAACACGTTATTCCCGTACCCTCCATCGAGATTAAGCGGAACTACCCCAATATTTTTTATGACGCCATCAAGATCTTCAAACGGAAAAACGGGCCCGACGCCATCGGCCCAACCCCCAAGGTCCACGAAAAATCCGTGGTGCGGCCGGAATACTCCAAACGGGGCAAGGTTATTATTTCCGAAGCGGCTTTAAGCCAGATGGTTATTCACTGCGTGGACGAATATAATCAAAATATCCGGATAAAAAAGATTTCGGTAAAGGATGATGAGGCCGGATACCGGCTGGTCATTACCATAGACGTTCCCTATGGAACCCAATTAGGGGGAAATATCCACGAATTGCGGCAATACTTAATCGAAAATATTGAACGCTATACGGGGATCCTTATTGAAGAGGTAAATATTATTATCGATAAAATAATACAGTAGGGACTGGTACCGTTCCTTCAATTTAACCGGAGCTAATGGGAGGATATGATGAAAAAAATTTTCAACGCCCTGGTGTTTAGCGCGGTCCTGTTCGGTTCCCTTTACGCCCAGGATGGGACCGGCTTAGAAATGGCCGAAGCTGTTCGGGGGTACTATCAGGTTTTTTCCCAAAGGGGACAGGCCGACGCGGATCTTCTGGCCCAGGAAATGGAGCAGCGTTTTAACGAGTATAACCGGCTGTTCCATTTTAACGGCCAAAAACTCCAAAACCTCCTCTTGATCCGGGCTTTTGAAAACCGGGAAGCCTATAACGCCTATGTTTCCTCCCGGCTGGGAAGAACCCGGGAAGGCGCGGTGTACCTTCATTATAACCAACCGGAACGGCGGGAATTGGTAATACTCCGGGGCAGCCCGGAAGAAGCCTGGGCCCTGGCCCATCAGGCCTTTATTCAATTTTTCAGGGCCTTTGTCCCTTCCCCCCCCTCCTGGATGCAGGACGGGTTTGCCATATATTTTAATACCCTGGGCTTTGATCGTACCACGGGAAAATTAACCTATGAAGAAAATTTATCCTGGCTTGAGCCGCTTAAGAACCTGGGGCAGCCCCTCCCCCCCCTGGAATCGGTGTTTCTGGCGGATATACGGGGGATGCCTGAAAATTTTCAGGGCCTTTCCTGGGCCCTGGTTTCTTTCTTTTTGAACGGCGGTAACCCGGATTATTTTAGAACCCTCATTGAGTCCTTCCTAATCCTTTCCGATTCGGTTTCGGCGGCGGTTAATTCCGAACAGGTGATGCAGCGGATCACCCTTTGGGCCGATATAACTACCCTCCGGAATGAGGTGCAGAACTACCTAACCGGCCGCAAAACCTTTGGGCAGCTTATCGATGAAGGCCGGGCGGCCTATACCGCCAAAGACTATAGCCGGGCGGAACGGTGTTTTATGCAGGCCGCCGATCAGCGTTCCAACCATTATGTTCCCTATTATTACCTGGGCCTTTTGGCTTTTGAGGAAAAAAAATACGAGCCCGCGGAAGCCTATTACCGTTTGGCCCTGCAATACGGGGCGGATCAGGCCCTGGTTCAATACGCCCGGGGGCTCAACGCCGCCGAGGCGGGGCGTAACGCCGAGGCGGTAAACTACCTGCAGGAAGCCGTCCGGCTATCCCCCCAGCGGTATAAAGACCGGGTTGACAAGCTCATTCCCCGGCTGAAATGAACCCCGTTATCATGGGGGATGCATTGAACCGTTCCGGCAGCCTCCCACGGGCAACACGTTACGGAGGGGGAGCGCCATCGATGTTATTCGTACCAATTTTTGCGCTATGACAAGCCGTTTTTGACGCGGCTCCCCCTCGCTCCAGCCTCCTCGGGCTTCGCCCTGCGGTGGCTTCCGCTGCCCCCACTCGTTTTTCAAGGGCCTAATCCGTAACTGCTACCGTATCCCAGAGCGCTTCGCCGGAGGATATCCCTCAAACATGCCCTTATTTGGGCACGGCGATGATGGATTTTAATTCGGGGTTTTTGACCAATTCCTCCTTGAGCCCATCGGCCCGGCCCTTATTCACATAA
>JAITKD010000026.1 GCA_031278575.1 Spirochaetaceae bacterium
GTTGGCGCAATCGGCGCTGCTTTAACGCAAGGTAAACAAAGTTTACCCTATTTGCGTAATGAAATGAGCAAATACATAGGGCAACGATGATGAGCGTCAAGTTAATCAGCGTTTCCCTAACTTTCCCCGGGGGGTGTTTTTTGGTATAATTAACCTATGCCCCCGTTTGTCCCCCCGGAAGGGAGTCTGATCCCCCGGGAAAAACTCTCCCTGGTCTTGCGCTGCGTTTCCCCGGTCAGGCGGGGAGTGGGGGAACCCCTGGCCTTTCCGGTGGTAAAATACGGAAAAAAGTATTATTCCGCCCCGGCCCTGTCCCGGCGGTTTGGGGAAGGGGTTATCCCCCTGGGGGATAAATGGGTCAAACGGGAGACCCTGGAGCGCCTGGGGCTTTTTCCCCTGGGGCGGCTGGCCGGCGGGGCGCCCTTGGAACCGCGAAAGCTCACCCCCCCGGAGGTCCTGCGGCGGGGAGGGGACGCCCTGAGGGACGCCTTTTTGGGGCTTTGGACGGATTTTGAATTTAAGGAGAACCCGTGGATAAGATCCGCTCCCCCGGACCGGATCTTCAGCGCCCATCTGGATTTTCTCAGGCGTTACGGTATACCCGGCGGGGTTTTTACCGATGGGGGGGAACGAGCCGCGGTATTCCTGGGGGCCTATCTCAGGGGACTTTCCGGTGAACTGGGGGACGGACGGGCTTTGGTGTTTATGAGCCGGGACTACTATGAAACCCGGTTTTGCCGGGTCTTACCCACGGTTTGGCCTTCTTCCATACCCTTGGCCTTTACCGGGGGAAAACGCGCCGAGGGAAATTCCCCCTTTTCCCCCCAATTCCGGGGGATCGGGCTGTGTTTCTACGAAGACATACCCAAAAATTTGAATTTTCTTATGCCCCAATGGGACATCCTCTTTTTTGTTGAACCCCAAGAGATTATATCCGGAGAAGCGGGGTGTTTTGACGAGCTTAAAAAGATAAAAACCCGGCTTCGGCTGGGTATCTTTAATCATTTGGGGGATACCAATTATACCGGTTCCTACGGAACCAAACTTCGGGATTTTTTCTCCCTCCGGGGTACCCTGAAAGCCCTGGGGAAATATGTAGTCCGGGATGAAAATGCGTCCCTCAGGATGCCCCAACGGTATTCCCTATACCCCCGGAAAATCAGAAGGCCCCCCTGCCCTTTTAGTGCGGATGAGGAAGAACCGGCTTGGCAAGGCATCGACCGGAGTAATATCATCACAGCCGGAGGGGTCCGGCTGATGATCCGGGCCAAATTCAAAAGTATCAGAACCCCGGAATTCAAGGAGGAACAGCAGTGGTTTTTCTTTAACGGGAAGGAAGCGCCCTACGCGGCCTATACCCTCCGGCACGATCATGATCTGGATTTTAACCGGCTGGAAAGGGAACAGCGGGACTATTTTTTCTGGTGGCGGGGGGAATTCCGCCGAGGTAATCCCCGTAAAACCAACGCCGGCTATATCACCCTCTATGCCCGGGAACTGATCCTCTCCATGGGACAGGGGGAAGCCCTGGATAACTTTCAGGAACTCCTGCGGCTTTGGCGGATCTACCGGGAGGAAGAACCTGAATTGGATGCCCATTTCCTCCCCTGGCTTATGGACTTTATGGTACTCTACAAAATATGGGACCGGGTTTTTCCCCGCATTTTCCCCCGGAAGGGGGAACCGGTTTTGTTTTTATTCCGGGATCTCCTCATCCATAAACGGTACCTCGAAGCGGATAAGCCCCTGACCGGCGCCGATTTTGAGCCGATGTTCCCCCAAAAGGTACGGAACGGTCCCTTTCGGCATTGCCCCCAGGGCGCCCTGCTGGAGGGGGCAATAGAAACCGCCCTGCGGGGGATTGACGGCTTTTTGCGGAAAAATTACGGGAAGCGGTTCCTGGAATTTTTTTATCCCCCCCCGACGGAGCCGGTACTGTTCCAGGGCTTTAAAAAACTTTACGGCGCCGGTACCTCTTCCTATTCCGTCGAGTGGATTTGTTTCCACCGCCACCGGCCCCTTTTGGATTTTTTTGACGCCCTGGTTACGTATATTGAATACCGGCTCAAAGCGCGGCTGGGGTTTGAAAAAAAAGGCCGGGAGCCGGCGCTGGAAGCGGTCTGGAAGGACCTGGTTGATGGGGAATTGGGCTTCGCGCCGGGGGAAAGCCGGGGCCGTCCCCGGCCGGGGGGCGCGGGTATCAGCCTTGAGCCTGAACGGGTGAGCCGGCTCCGGATCGAATCCGACGAGGTCCGGGAATTGCTGCGCATCGATGACGCGGTTTCCGGTACGCCGGAAGTTCCGCCGGTTTTGACCGGGGGGTTCCCCCCGCCGGAACCGGGAGGGGCGGTTTCGGATATCGCGGATTTTCTCGCCGGGCTTGACGAAGCCCAGGGGGAGGCGCTGCGCATCCTGGCCGGGGAGGAGGACGGGATGGCGAAAAAAAACGCCCTGAACGGGCTGGCAAAAACCGCGGAAACCATGCCGGAATTCCTTATCGACGGGATCAACCGGCAATTTCAAGGGGCTTTTCAAGACATCCTCATTGAGACCCTGGACGGGGAGCACCGCATATCCCCAGAATATGCGGGGGAGATCCGGGGGTATTTTGCCCATGAGGATAGGGATATATGAGGGGAACCATACCAAAACGGATAAGCACGGCGATTATCAACTCCTTTTCCGCCGGGGTGGTCCCCCGGGTGGGTCTTGAATATGTGGCGGTGGGGCGGAAGGGGGAAATTGAAACCGTCCTGGGGGATCTGGATAATTTGAGCCAGGGGGCGGCGGCGTTCCGCTTTGTGACGGGGCGTTACGGCAGCGGCAAGAGTTTTTTCCTCCAGGCCATACGGAACTTTGCTATGGAAAAAAACTTTGTGGTAGCCGACGCCGATCTTTCCCCGGAGAAGCGCCTCTCCGGTTCCGGCAGCCAGGGGCTTGAAACCTACCGGGAACTGATGCAGCGGCTTTCCACCCGGCTCCGGCCCGACGGGGGCGCCCTGGAGGGGATGCTCCAGGGGTGGATCAACGCCATAAAAACGGAAATTATAGCCGGAGGGGTATCCCCCGGTGATGAAAGCCTGGTCTCCCGGGTTGAGTGGCGGATCTTTGAAACCGTTTCCAGAATGGAGGGGTTCGCCCACGGCTACGATTTTGCCGCGGCGGTTTCCACCTATTACAAGGCCTTTATGTCGGATGAGGACGAAAAAAAACGCGGCGCCGTCAAATGGCTCCGGGGGGAATACGCCACCAAGACCGAAGCCCGTTCCCTCCTCCCCGTGGGGGAGATCATCACCGACGAGAACTGGTACGAATACGTTAAGCTCTTCGCCGCCTTCAGCGCCCAACTGGGGTACCGGGGGCTCCTCCTTTTTATTGACGAATGTGTGAACCTCTCCAAGATATCCCACCGTCAGTCCCGGGAAAACAACTATGAAAAGCTCCTTTCCATGTTTAACGAGGTGATGCAGGGGAAGGTTCAGCACCTGGGGATCTATATGGCCGGGACCCCCCAGTTTGTGGAGGACGAGCGGCGGGGGCTGTTCAGTTACCCCGCCCTGAAAAGCCGTCTGGCGGACAGCCGTTTTGTCCGGGAAGGCCGAAGGGATTTTAACAGCCCCATCATCAAACTGGCCCAGCTTTCCCCGGAGGAGATCTACCTCCTCTTAGAGCGGCTTGCCGGCATCCATGCCCGGCATTTTGGCTACGAAAGCCTCCTGGGGGAAACGGAGCTGACGGCTTTTATAAAACTGGCCTTCTCCACCCCCGGGGCGGCGGAGTTTATCACCCCCCGGGAAATTGCCCGGGATTTTCTCAGCCTCCTCAACATCCTGCGGGGGGATCCTTCCCTGGATTTTAACACCCTGGTAAGCCGGGAGGGTTTTACCGTTACGGGCCCGTCCCCGGAGGATGCGGAGGGGGATCTGTACGCCTCCTTTGACCTATGAAGCGGCCCGGTCCGGAAAATCCCCCGGACGCTCAGGACGTCTACTCCCAGCTCGCCCCCTTTGTTCGGGAATACGTCTACGAAAAAAAATGGGAAGCCCTCACGGGGGTTCAGGAAGCGGCGGTTCGGGCGGTTCTCCACGGAAAGGGCCAGGTACTCATCGCCTCGGGGACCGCCTCGGGTAAAACCGAAGCGGCCTTTTTTCCCGTCCTTTCCCTTTTAGCCCGAAATCCCCCGGCCTCGGTGGGGGTCCTCTATATAGGCCCCCTCAAGGCCCTGATCAACGACCAGTTTGAACGGCTCGGCCCCCTGTTTAACCGGGGGGGAATTCCGGTTCTGCGCTGGCACGGGGATATTCCCGGGGAACATAAAAAAAAGTTCCTGGGTGCGCCCGGCGGGGTCCTCCAGATAACCCCCGAATCCCTGGAGGCCCTCCTCCTCAAACGCCCGGGGAAGCTCATCCCCCTGTTCGGGGACCTCCGTTTTGTGATTATCGACGAAGTCCACGCCTTTATGGGGAGCGACCGGGGCGCCCAGATCCTCTGCCAAATAGGGCGCATCGAGGAGGCCGCCGGCATCCGGATCCGGCGGATAGGCCTGTCGGCAACCCTGGGGGATTACGGGGAGGCCCTGCGCTGGCTCGCCCTGGGGACCGGCGGGGAAACGGTTCTGGTCCGGGAGGAGGGGCGGAAACAGCGGGTCCGCCTCAGGCTGGATTATTTTAACCGGGAAGACCCCCGGGAAGGCGAAGCCTATTACCGGGAACTCTACGGCCAATGCCGGGGGAAACGGTGTATCATCTTTACCAACAGCCGCCTTGAGGCGGAAGAAACCGTAGCCCGGCTTCGGGAGATGGCGGGACATTACCATGAGGACGACGTGTTTTACGTTCACCACGGGAGTGTTTCCGCGGCCCTCCGGGAAGAAGCCGAAGGGGAACTCCGGGAACGGGAGGGCCCGGTGGTCATTGCCGCCACCGCGACCCTGGAATTGGGTATCGACATCGGCAGCCTGGACCGGGTGATCCAGATAGGGCCTCCTCCGGGGGTTTCCCGTTTGGTCCAACGCCTGGGCCGATCCGGCAGGCGTACCGGCAGGGCGGAGATCTACTTTGCCTGCCCCGAGGATGCCCGGGAAGGCCCGGCAGCCGATCCCCTCCGGGCCATTCCCTGGTCCCTCCTCAAGACCATCGCGGTGATAGAACTCTACCTCAAGGAAAAATGGATGGAAGGCGCGCCGGTCAAACCCCTCCCCTACAGCCTCCTCTGCCACCAAACCTTGAGCTTCCTTAGCGCCCGGGGAGAAAGCTCCCCCCGGGACCTGGCCCGGCGGGTCCTCTCCCTCCCCCCCTTTGCCGGAATCCCCCCGGAGGATTACCGGGAACTCCTCCGCCGCCTCATCACCCTGGACTACCTGGAAAAGACCGAAGGGGGGGGCCTTATCATCGGCCTTGAGGGGGAAAAAATAGTAAACCATTATTCTTTTTATTCGGTTTTTCCCGACGAGGAGGCGTACCGGGTAACCCAGGGGGGAAAAGAACTGGGGAAAATTCACTTTATCCCGCCGGAGGGGACCAACCTGGTCCTGGGGGGGCGGTATTGGCAGGTCCGGGGCTTCGATCTCCGGGGCCGGGAAATTCTGGTGATCCCCGGCGAGGAAGGGGGGGAACGGGTCTGGCGGGGTTCCCGGGGGGAAACCCATTCCCGGATCGTGGAACGGATGCGGGAAATCCTGGCGGCGGGGGAGCCGTATCCCTACCTTTCGGAAACCGCCCGCTTCCGGCTGGATGAGGGACGGGACCGGGCACGGGAACTCAAACTTACGGAAGATTATTTTGTCCCCGTTGTTCCGGGGGGCTTTTTCTTTATCCCCTGGCTGGGGAGCCGGGCCATGCGGACCCTGGCGGCCCTGTTCCGGCATCGGGAAATACGGAAGCGGCTTGGGATGCGTTCCTGTTCCCGGGAAAAGGAACCGGTCTTCCGCATCGGTTCGGGATTGCCCATCCCCGAATTCAGGAACCGGTTGGCCGGTATTATTGACCAGGGGATCCCCCCGGACGCTGTTTCCGGGGACATACCCTTAACGGATAAATACGACTACCTCCTCCCCCCGGCCCTCCTGGGGAAACAATACGCGGCCAATATGCTGGATATGGGGGAGCTTGCCGCCCGGTTCGGCGGGGTTGTCTCCTGACCGGAGC
>JAITKD010000053.1 GCA_031278575.1 Spirochaetaceae bacterium
CCCGGAATTTGCCGTGGTGGCCCTGGCCGCCAATCAGGTGAAAGTTGCCATCGATGCCACCATAGAGCTGGGCGGTCAGGGCTACACCTTCTGGGGTGGCCGGGAAGGCTACATGAGTCTTCTCAATACGGACCTCAAAAAGGAAAAAGATCACCTGGCCCGGTTCCTCGGTTCCGCCCGGGACTATGCCCGGAAACAGGGCTTCAAAGGGGCCTTCTACATTGAGCCCAAACCCATGGAGCCCACCAAACACCAGTACGATTACGACACCGAAACGGTGATCGGCTTCCTCCGCCACTACGGTCTGGACAAGGATTTCCGGCTGAACATTGAGGCCAACCACGCGGAACTGGCGGGCCACGATTTTGCCCATGAACTGGAAACCGCCGCCGCAGCGGGACTTTTCGGATCGGTAGACGCCAACCGCGGGGAACCCCGGAACGGCTGGGACACCGACCAGTTTCCCTCAAGCTATTACGAAACCGCGCTAGCCATGTACGCCATCCTCAAGGCCGGCGGCTTTACCACCGGCGGCCTCAATTTCGATGCCAAAATCCGCCGTAACTCCATAGATCCCGCGGACCTCTTTGTCGCCCACATCGGCGGCATGGATGCCTTTGCCGTAGGGCTTGAAATTGCCCAACGGATCATCAGCGACGGCAAGATCCCCGGCTTTGTGAAAAAGCGCTATGCCTCGTTTGCTACCGGGAACGGCGCCCAATTCGACCGGGGGGAACTTTCCTTCGAGGCCCTGGCAAAACTCGGCTCCAGCTACGGAAAGGCCGGTATTACCAGCGGCAAACAGGAGTACCTGGAAAACGTTTTGAACCAATACCTGCTGGGATTGTAACGCCGCAACGCGGGAAAAATAGACGCCAAAGCCCTGTTCCGTGGAAAATCCAGGGGACAGGGCTTTGGTATTTTTTTCTGATTCTGTTATAAAAAATCCCCGCCGCAGAACGCTGCACTTGACCCGCGATTCAGGTTTTACCGGTTTCAGGACAGACCGTTCCCCGGGGAGTTTTCGGCTTGGGGTGGAAAAGGGAGGTTGATGCGGAACCCAGGACGGATAAGCGCCGCTTATTTAGCGCCGCTTATCCAGGCGCCGGGGCGGGGGAAGGGGGATGATGAGGGGAAAAGCGGGATGGATCGCCGTTTCTCCATACCGGGGTCTGACCCCGGTGTCCGAATCCCCCATCGGCGGTGATACCGAATTTCTTTGAACTATCCGGTCATTTAGATGGTACAAGGCCCTGGGATGCGCCAAAGGGATCGAATTCTAAAACAACCCCTTGATACCACCCCTATATATAGTGTATATTTAAGAAGTTGTAGTAATTAATACACTATATATTGCATATTTAAACAGGGACGATGTAATACTATATGTATTACGGGCAAGGGAGGATCCCATGAAATTTGAACGGCTCTTTACGGACCGGCGGTCTGGGCCTTATAAAGACATTACTTGGGAAAAGCGGAAAAGCGAGATCCGCAACCCCGATGGAAAGGTGATTTTTTCCGAGGAGACGGTGATTGTTCCTTCTTTTTGGAGCCAGATTGCCGCGGATATTATGGCCCAAAAATACTTCCGCAAGGCGGGGGTTCCGGCGGATAAGGTCTATGAATGGAAAAGGCAGACTGTCTCCCGGGGAGAGACCGGGAGAGACGATGCCGATCCCGGGAAGGATCTGCCCGAAGACGGGGCGGAACATGACGCCCGCCAGGTATTCCACCGCCTGGCCTATACCTGGATGGACTGGGGCCGGCGGAACGGGTATTTTGATGCCGACGAGGACGCCGCGGCCTTTTACGACGAAACCTGTTATATGCTGGCCCATCAGACAGGAGCCCCCAACAGTCCCCAGTGGTTCAATACGGGGCTTTACGCGGTGTACGGCATCGACGGACCCGCCCAGGGGCACTACTATGTCGATCCAGCCGATGGCCGGGTCAAAAAATCGGACAGCGCCTATAAGCGGCCCCAGCCCCATGCGTGTTTCATCCTTTCCGTGGAGGATGACCTGGTAAACGATGGGGGTATCATGGACCTGGTAACCCGGGAGGCCCGGCTCTTCAAATACGGTTCCGGCACGGGGTCAAACTTTTCCCGGATCCGGGCGGTGAACGAGCGTCTCTCCGGGGGAGGGGTTTCTTCGGGACTGCTCTCGTTCCTCAAAATTGGGGACCGGTCCGCCTCGGCGATCAAGTCCGGGGGAACAACCCGGCGGGCGGCCAAAATGGTAACCCTCGACGCGGATCACCCTGATGTGGAAAAGTACCTGGCCTGGAAGGCCGAAGAGGAACATAAGGTCGCCTCCATGGTAACCGGTTCCGGGGTTATCAAAAAAAACCTAGAGGGGATCAAGAAGGCATTGGCCGGTTTCCGGGGGCCGGAAAAGGACCGGTTTAAAGGAGAGAAGAACCGGGAACTCGCCGGAGCCCTGCAAAAGGCCCTGGAAGACGCCGTTCCCCCGGCCTACCTCTACCAGCTCCTGCGGCGGCTTGAACAGGGGGACGAGGGGGTACATCCCGCGGTGTTTACCGCCGCCTGGGATGACGAGGCCTACAATACCGTTTCGGGGCAATCTTCCAATAACAGCCTTCGGGTGAGCGACGAATTTATGGAGGCGGTCCTGGAGGATCGGGACTGGACCCTTACGGGCAGGATTACCGGGGAACCGGTCAAGGTACTCAAGGCCCGGAAAATTTGGGAAGACGCGGCCCGGTCCGCCTGGCGGTGCGCGGACCCCGGACTCCAATACCACACCACCATCAACGACTGGCACACCTGTCCCGCGGGAGGGGAGATCCGGGCATCCAACCCCTGTTCCGAATATATGTTCCTGGACGATACCGCCTGCAATCTGGCTTCGATCAACCTTGCCGTTTTTTATGACCGGAAAAACAAAAGTTTTGATATCCCCGGCTTTATCCACGCCATAAACATCTGGACCAGCATCCTGGAGATATCCGTGGTGATGGCCCAGTTCCCCGCCCCGAAGATCGCCGGGCTTTCCTACGAATACCGGACCCTGGGACTGGGTTACGCCAACCTGGGGAGCCTCCTCATGCTGATGGGCCTGGCCTACGATTCTCCCCAGGGCCGGGCCGTGGCGGGGGCCCTCTCGGCGATCCTCACCGGGGAGGCCTACGCCCAGTCCGCCCGGATGGCCGCGGGGTTGGGGCCCTTCCTCCGCTACGGGGAAAACCGGGAAACCATGCTCCGGGTGATCCGGAACCACCGCCGGGCCGCCTATAACGCCTCCCCGGAGGAATACGAGGGCCTCCATACCCCGCCCCAGGGGATCGATCCCGCCTTCTGTCCCGGGGACCTGCTGGAAGCGGCCCGGTCTTCCTGGGACCGGGCCCTGGACCTGGGGGGCGCCCACGGGTTCAGAAACGCCCAGGTAAGCGCCATAGCCCCCACGGGGACCATCGGCCTCCTCATGGACTGCGATACCACCGGGGTGGAACCGGATTTTGCCCTGGTAAAGTTTAAAAAACTCGCCGGAGGGGGGTATTTCAAGATCATCAACCAATCGGTACCTTCCGCCCTGGAAGCGTTGGGTTACGGGCCGAAAGAAATTGACGAAATTATCGCCTATGCCACGGGACGGAAAACCCTGAAAGGCGCCCCGGGGATACCCCGGGAAAGCCTCAAGGCCAAGGGGTTCACGGCGGAGGTCCTGGCCGGCGCGGAGGAGGCAATCAAATCCGCCGTAAACCTGGAAGGGGTCTTTAACCCCTGGGTTCTGGGGAGGGATTTTGTGGAAAAGACCCTCAAAGTACCGGAAGCGACCTGGTCCCTCCCGGGTTTCAGCCTCCTCAAACACCTGGGGTTTACCGGCGGGGATATCGAAGGGGCGGAACAATACGCCTGCGTCGCCATGGGCCTGGAGGGGGCCCCTCATTTGAAAAAGGAACACCTTCCGGTTTTTGATACCGCCACCCCATCGGGGAAAAACGGCAGCCGTTCCATAGCCTGGACCGCCCATATCAGTATGATGGCGGCGGTTCAGCCCTTTATCTCGGGGGCCATCTCCAAGACCATTAATATGCCCAACGGGGCGGATTATGAGGATGTTAAGGGGGCCTATATGACGGCCTGGAAAAGCGGCCTTAAAGCGGTGGCCCTTTACCGGGACGGCTCCAAGTTGTCCCAACCCCTCTCCGCCTTTGCCCCCGGTACGGACCCGCTGGCGGATACCATCCTCGCGGTTCAGCGGAACCTGGGGCGGCCGGCGCTTCCGGCCCTGCCGGAGGCCGCCGATAAGGGGCATCTCCGGGAATCGCGAAGGCCCCTGCCGAACCGCCGGGCCGGGTATACCCAAAAGGCCAAGATTGGGGGACATTCCATTTTTATCAGAACCGGGGAATATGACTCAGGCCGGTTGGGGGAAATATTCCTGGATATGCACAAAGAAGGGGCCGCCTTCCGCAGCCTCCTCAACAGCTTCGCCATCGCCGTCTCCCTGGGGCTCCAGTACGGGGTGCCCCTGGAGGAGTACGTGGATGCCTTTACCTTTAGCCGCTTTGAGCCCAACGGTCTGGTTCAGGGCCATGATTATGTGAAGATGGCCACCAGTGTAATCGATTACATCTTCCGGGATCTGGCCATCAGCTATCTAAAACGTACCGATTTAGCCCAGGTCAAACCGGAGGATCTCCTGGCAACCGGAACAAAGGAGGACCTGGAGGCGCCTGAAGCAAATCCGGTACGGCACGGACATCGGAAATCCGGCGCCGGTTTTACCGCCCCGGAGGCTGCCGCGGGCCGGGGGAAGGGGGGCGCCGCGGCCGGACCGGGCCTCGTAGACCTGGAAAGACCGGCGCCTCTCCGGGAGGAGGCCGCCGGAACCGAAGCCCAAAAAATAGCCCAGGCCCGGATCAAGGGCTATGAGGGGGATCCCTGTCCCGCCTGCGGTTCCTTTACCCTGGTACGGAACGGCACCTGTATGAAATGCGACACCTGCGGAGGGACTACCGGGTGCAGTTAAGCCGGATGCGGGGGCCGCCGGCGCCCGCGGAGGGACTACCGGGAATGTTTAGGGCGGCCTAAAACCTCGATAACCACCGGGGTAGGATTGGTGCGGCTCATCTTAATATTATCCCCCGCCATCTTACCGATATGGATGATTCGATCGGGATCCGCGGGGATCCGTTCGGTGATGGTAACAATTACCGAGTAGTTATTATTCAGGTTGATTACCCGTACCCGGGTGGCAAATTCCAGATCCGCATGGGCGGCGTTTAAACCGGGTTCATGCTCATTATAGGTCGCAGTCCCCGACATGGTCATTTTGACTTCGCTTCTTTTGGGCATAGGAGTAGTACAGGACATAAAAGCATATAATATAAGGGGCAAAACAATCAACAACCTCGCCCTAAAGCTCCCCCGCGAACCGGTGAGCGGGCCTTTGGTATGAAACCCTTCGCTACGAATCAATTTGTTTTTCATGTTCCCTCCGGCAAATTATTTTTAATGAAAAAACGGGCTAAGGAAGCACTGATTTATTCAATCGAGAATAAATCAGTGCTGCTTTAACGCAAGGTAAACAAAGTTTACCCCATTTGCGCAATGAAATGAGCAA
>JAITKD010000092.1 GCA_031278575.1 Spirochaetaceae bacterium
TGGGATAACCATAAAGAAAACCCATTTTATAGAACGGGGGAAACCCCGGTTCGCCCTGGCCGAAGCTCCCGGGCCTGCGGAGATCTCCGAAGGGGAACCCAAAAAGAGAAGGCGCCGCCACCGCCGGGGGCGGCCTCACGGCGGCGGTGATGCCGGCCCCCGGGATGGGACGCCGTAAGGGCCTATAAGACGTTGATGATTGCAACGGGCTTTGGAAAAAGCGGTTAAGCCCCCAATTGAGCCGGTCCCTGATGGCTAAACGTGATCCACAACAATTCTTGTCCCCCCCGCCGCGGGTTCTCCGGCTCGAAAGGACGGTGTTTTTAGCGGAATTTAGTGAAATATTGAAATTTCCGATCAACTCGGTAAAGCAAAACGCCGGTCAAGCGCATATATCTTCTATGAGATCACTACGGATACTGAAACAAGGGGTATGGTATGAAATCCGTACCCGCGTCAATAACCGGGAACCGTTATTCCGTCAGGGGACCGGCACTACGGGGCCGGTCCCCAATAAGGCCCTGGCGCTGTTTGCCAAGGTGTTTCGGGAGACGACGCTTCGGTTTGTCTTCGATATTCGCGGACTCTGTCTTGCGGATGATTGGCTTACGTTTTACATTAAGCCGGCGGACGGGCTGGAGTTGCCCGCAATCATGCAGTGGCTGAAACAGGTGTTCGCCCAGCGGTACAACCGGGCGGACGGCCGGATCGGGCATATCTGGGGGGACCGGTACGGGTCGTGGATACTGGAGGGGGAGCCGCCGCCGGAGGATGCGGCCGGAGCGGGGTTGGGGCAGGGGGAAACGGACAATGGGGTCAGCCCCCGGCATGGGGAAACGGCGATCCAAACCGCTTTTCCCCTCATTTTCCCCTTCCCCACCGCCCCCGCGCCCGGATAAGCGGCCCCAATCCGCCCGGTGTTCCGAATCAGTTCTCCTGTCTACCCCAAGCCGAAAACGCTCAGGGGAAAGGTCTGCCTAAAAAAGCAAATGCTTTTGCCCGGACAGGTCCTTGTATAAATCTTGTATAATTATTCAGTCCGGATTATACTAATAAAAGTGTTTTTTCTTATTCGTTATGTCTTTAAACGGTTCCTCAGCCTCATCCCCATTTTGCTGGTGGTTTCGGCGGTGATTTTTTTTCTCATCCGCCTGACGCCGTCGGATCCGATGGCGTCCATCACCAGCGGGAAGCGGATCAGCGATGAAACCCGGGCATCCCTGACGGCCCAGTACCATCTGGACCAGAGCCTGCCCCGGCAATACGTCATCTGGATCTCCGGAGTGTTCCGGGGGGATCTGGGGGACAGCTTTAAATACCGCCAGCCCGTGGCGTTCCTCCTTGCCGCCCGGCTCCCCACTACCATTCAACTGGTCCTGATGAGCGCCGTTTTCGCCCTGGCGCTGGCTATTCCCGGAGGGGTGGTGAGCGCGGTCAACAAGGACCGTATCCTGGACCGGGTCTTATCGGCGTTGATGATCTGCTGCGTATCCTCTCCGGTATTCCTCAACGCCATTGTACTGATGTTGATCTTTTCCCTGCGGCTGCGGTGGTTTCCGGCCTATGGGGCGGGGCATGGTTTTTGGGAAAACCTCTACTACCTGGCCCTGCCCGCCTTTGCGTTAAGCCTCAACATGGTGGCCCTCATGGGCCGGATAACCCGGGATCGGATGATCGGGGAGCTCAAGTCGAATTACGCCCTGGCCCTGACGGCCAAGGGAACGCCCTTTACCCGGATTGTGGTGTCCCATTGCCTTAAAAACACCCTCATCCCGGTGATTACCGTGGCGGGCATACAAATCGGCGCCATGGTCGTGGGGGCGGTCCTGGTGGAAAACGTGTTTGCCCTGGGGGGTATCGGCGCTCTGTTGATCGAAGGGATCCAGGGATCGGATTATCCCCTGGTCCAGAGCATCATGCTGTTCCTCGTAACCCTGTTTTTGGCGCTGAACCTGCTGGTCGATGCGGCGTATGCCCTGATCGATCCCCGGATCCGGGCCGCCGCCACGGGAAAGACCGGCGCGGGAGGTTCCGCCGCTCCGGGAAAGGAGCGCTAAATTGGGAAAGCTCCTGTTTACCCATCCGCCTTTTTTCAGGCTCAAAAAAACCGAAGGCGCCCTGCTCACCCCGCCGCTGCTGGTATCCGGAGGGCTTTTGATCCTCATCATCCTCGGCTGCCTTTTGGCGCCGGTGATAGCGCCCTACGGTGAAACCGAGCAGAACCTGTCCGCTTCCCTGGCCCCGCCTTCGGGGAGCCATCTTTTGGGGGCGGACAAAATGGGCCGGGACCTCCTGTCCCGGCTGCTCTACGGGGGCCGGGTAACCCTCCTCAACGCGGTGGCGGTGGTGCTGCTTTCCGCAATCATCGGCCTTCCCCTGGGGCTTTTTTCAGGCTACTACGGCGGGAAATTCGATTCCCTAATCGGCCGCTTCTGCGACGTGCTCCTCTCCTTCCCTTCGCTGCTTCTGGCTTTTCTCCTGACGGCGGCCCTGGGCCGGGGGGTTGCCAACGCGGTTATCGCCCTGGGCATCATCTATGTCCCCATGTTGACCCGGCTGGTCCGATCCCTTACCCTGATCGAAAAAAACAAGACCTATGTGGAGGCCGCGGAATCCATCGGATTTTCCCGGAGCTATATCATCTTCCGCCATATCTTTCCCAACTGCCTGGATACGGTGCTGGTACAACTTGCCCTGGATCTGGCCTACGCTATCCTGGATTTGGCGGCCCTGAGTTTTATCGGCCTTGGGGTGCGTCCCCCCGCCGCGGACTGGGGGGCCATGCTGGAGGAGGGCCGGAATTTCCTGCTCCAGAGCCCCCTCCTGGCCCTGGCTCCGGGGGCGGCCATCGTGCTGACCGTGGTGAGCCTCAACATCTTCTGTGATTGCGTTACCCAATACCTGGACCCCGCAGGCAGGACCCTCCCCTCCTTTGAAAAAATTGAAAAACGCGGAAAGGGGGGAAAACCATGATCGGGGAGGTCCTGACCGTTAAAGATCTCTCCTGCGATTTTCTTACCCTGGAGGGGATTGTCTACGCCGTGGGCGGGGTGAACCTTTCGATCCGCCGGGGGGAGATCCACGGCCTGGTGGGGGAAAGCGGTTGCGGCAAAAGCGTCAGTTCCCGGGCGCTTTTGGGGCTCCTCGACAAAAAACACAGCCGGATCCGGGGCCATGCCTGGTTTGACGGAAGGGACCTCCTCACCCTGGACGAAAGGGAACTCCGGGCCATCCGGGGCAGGCGGATTTCCATGATCTTTCAGGATCCCCAGAACTCCCTTTCTCCCCTGGAACGGGCGGGAAAGCAGATCGAGGAGGCCATGGCCAACCACTTCGACCTGTCCCGGAAGGAATTGCGCCGCCGCGCCGGCGCCCTCCTGGAGCGGGTGGGGCTGCACCGGGAGGCCGCCCGGCAATACCCCTTTGAGCTTTCCGGGGGTATGCAGCAGCGGGTGATGATCGCCCAGGCCATAAGCTGCGCCCCGGAACTGCTCATCGCCGATGAGCCCACCACGGCCATCGACGTAACCATCCAGGCCCAGGTGTTGAACCTGCTCAAAACCCTCCGGCGGGAGCTTTCCCTTTCGGTGCTGCTCATCACCCACAACTTCGCGGTGGTGGCGGAGACCTGCGACCGGGTTTCGGTGATGTACGCCGGACATATTGTGGAGACCGCCCCTACCCGGGACCTCATCCAAAACGCGGCCCATCCCTACAGCAAGGCCCTCATCGACTGTATCCCCCGGGGCCGGGCCGGCGCGGGGACGAATCCCCTGCCGGTGATACCCGGCTTTCCGCCCCGGCTCTACGATCCGCCCGCGGGCTGTCCCTTTGCCCCTCGGTGTAACCGGGCCGGGCCGGCCTGCCGGGTCTTGCCTCCCAATACGGACCTGGGTAACGGCCGCTATGCCGCCTGCCATTACCCGATCCCGGCGGACGGGGTATCCCCGGGGAGGGACCATGAGTAATACCGAAACCCTCCTGGAGGTCCGGGGCCTCAAAAAACACTTCCCCCTGAGCCGGGGCCGGCTGCTCCGGGCGGTGGACGATGTTTCCTTCCGGGTATATCCCCGGGAGATCCTGGGGATTGTGGGGGAAAGCGGCTGCGGGAAATCCACCCTGGGCCGCCTTATCCTGCGGCTTATGGAACCCACCGCGGGACGGGTGTTTTTTAAGGGAGCGGAGATTACCGCCCTGGGACGCCATCGGCTGTCCCCTATCCGGGGGGCGATGCAGATGGTGTTTCAAAATCCCTTTGGGTCCTTTAATCCCAGGATCCAAATCGCCGGGGCTTTGATGGAGGTATGCCGTTATTACGGCATGAGCCGGGAGGCGGGGGCCGAACGGATCGCCGCGCTTTTTGCCGACATCGGCTTATCCGGGGACCTGCTCAACCGCTGGCCCCAGGAGCTTTCCGGGGGGCAGTTACAGCGGCTTGCCATAACCCGGGCCCTGCTTTCGGACCCGGCCCTGCTCGTGGCCGACGAGCCCCTTTCCGCCCTGGACGTTTCCGTCCAGGCCCAGCTCCTCAACCTGCTTTTGGATCTGCGGGAATCCCGGAATCTCACGATGCTTTTTATATCCCACGACATGACCGTGGTGGAGTACCTCTGCGACCGGGTGGCGGTGATGTACCTGGGGCAGCTTGTGGAAACGGCCCCGGCGGGGGAATTGTTCAGCCGCACCCTGCACCCCTACACCCGCTCCCTCATCAGCGCCGTGCCCCGGCTGGACGCGGCGGGGGAGCGGGAGCGGCCGGCGCCGAAGGGGGAGACCCCCAGCCCGGCGGAGGAAATTCCGGGCTGTCCCTTTGCGTCCCGATGTTCCTCGGCGGAACCCCGCTGTTTACGGGAGCGGCCACCGGTGAAAGAGGCCGCTCCGGGACACCTGGTGCGGTGTTTTTTGGTTTCATAGGGTATCTTACCGGTCCCTAGGACCGGATAAAATAGAAGGAGATAATAAATGAAGAAAAAACTCGTCGTTTTTTTGGCCCTGGTTTTGTGCGCCGGTTTGTTATATGCCCGGGGAAACGCCGACCAGGGAGCCTCGGGAACCACCTTTACGGTGGCCTTGAGCGAAGATATCAGGGCGGTTGATCCCGGGCTTGCCTGGAACTATGTTACCAACCAGGTGGTGAACCAGATCACCGAAGGTTTGGTCAGCCTGGACGCCAACAACAACATCATCCCGGAACTTGCCAGGAGTTGGCGTCAGACGGATGATCTGACCTATGTGTACGAGGTCCGGGACGATGTCGTCTTTTCCGACGGTACAAAAATGACTATGGAGGACGTGCTTTTTTCGTTTAACCGTACCAAGGACCCCGGCGGCGGCACCTACTTCTCGGACTTCTACAAGGACGTGGTGAGTTTTACCGCCACCGGTCCCTGGCAGTTGACCATCAAGTTGAGCCAGCCTTCGGCGGTGTTTAAGTATTTCCCCACCACCGCCGCGGGCAGGATCATCAGCAAGGCCTATTATGAAAAACACACCGTGGATTTTGGCACCGCCCAGGGCGGCATCATCGCCACCGGACCCTTTGTGTATCAACGCTGGACCAGCGGCCAGGAGATAGTCCTCAAGAAAAACACCAATTACTGGAACAAGGAAAAGCTCGCCGCCAATATCATCGATACCATTGTCTTCAAGATCATCCCCGAGGACACCACCCGGGTGATCGCCCTGGAGACCGGCAGCGTTGACTTTTCCGCCAACCTGCCCATCGACATGCTCGACCGGCTGGCGGCGAGCCGGGATCTGAACCTGACCAGCGTGGACACCTACAGCATCACCTACCTCGCCATGAACACCCAGCGGGCGCCCTTCAACGACGTAAATGTCCGCCGGGCGGTTTCCCACGCCCTCAACCTCCCCGAATTCCAGCGGACCATCATCAAGAACGCCGGAATCGTGGGAACCGTCCTGCCCTTTGGTCCGGCCCTGTACGGCGAGAACGCCGCCAAGTGGCGGCAGTACCTCACCACGGCGCCCAAATACGATTACGATCTTGCCAAGGCGCGGCAGCACCTGGCCCAGTCGGGCTATCCCAACGGCTTTACCTGCGACGTGATCATCAGCGAATCTTCCCTGGCAAGCCAGCGGGCGCTTTTTCTCCAGGAATCCCTAAAGCCCCTCAACATCAACGTGGAGATCCGGAAAATGTCCGGGGATGAACAGGACACCTACCAGATGGGCGAAATCCTGGACAGTAGCGGAAAACGGGACTACGATATGCTTTTCGGCGGCTGGGAGGCGGACTACCCGGACCTCAACGGCAACATCGAGATCATGTACGCGGCCAGCCAGGTCGAAGGGGGGTATAACGCGGCGGCCTATGTGAACCCCGCGGTGGAACGCCTCATCGACGCCCAGCGGAGCGCCACGGATCCGGCCCGGCGCTTTGAGCTTCAAGCCCAGGCGATGAACACCATCATCGACGAGGCGCCCTATATCGTGTTTGATTATTCCCTGCGGCAAAGCGCCCTGAACAAAAAATACACCGGCCTGGCGGTGAGCCCCGCATGGTTGTGGGTATTGCCCATTCAGAATGTAAGGCGGGCCAATTAACCGGTTTGTTCCTTAGGCTGGCCCCAGGCCGCTGCCCGCGGGTTACCCCGGACAGCGGCCTTACCGCGTCAGCTTCCGCATCCAGTCCCAGCGGCTGAGTTTTATCACCGCGACGACGCACTTGAGGACCTGATCGCATTTAAGGCAGATGAAAACCACCGCCGGGGGAAACCGGAACACAAAGGCCGACAGCAGGGCCGAGGGGATGACGATGAGCCAGACGTGGATAAGGTCGTTGACCAGGACAAAGCTGGTGGCGCCCCCGGCCCGGACTATGCCGGTGAGGACCGACATCTGGCAGGAGGCGCCCACAATGACGATTGAAAACACGAAAAGGAACTGTTCGGCATAAACCCGGGCCTCGGCGGAAATGTTCGGGAACCCGGCGGTCAAAATGAAGTCCTTGGCGAAAAATATCAACAGCCCCGTGAGGATGCCGAAGGCCAAAAAGATACACTCTAAGGTTTTGGCGTAGCTTTTGACCCGTTGGTAATCCCCGGAACCGACGGTTCTGCCGATGATGACTCCCGACGCGTTGGCTATACCATAGACCAGAACGCTGAAAAACTGGAACAAATTGGCGGCTATGGTATTGGCCGCCAACACCCCGGTCCCCAAGCGGCCCAGGATGGCGACCTGGGCGCTTCCCCCGATCCCCCAGAGGATATCCCCCAAAATCACCGGTGTGCCGTATCTAAAAAAGTCCGCCAGGATTTCCCGGTTCCGCAGGGTCAGGTCCCTTACCCGGAAAAACAGAACGCGGTCAATAAACCGGACGTGGCAAAAGGTAACCCCAAATTCGCAGATCCGGGCGATCAGGGTGGCTATGGCGGCCCCGGAAACCCCCAGGGCGGGCAGCCCCAGGTTGCCGAAAATCAGCGCCCAATTAAGAAAAACATTAACGCAAAAACCGGTAAGGGAACTCAAAAAACCGATTTTGGTGTTTTGCGCGCACCGCATGGAGGCGAGGAGTACGCTGTTGACGCTAAAAAACACGTAGGAAAAACACACAATGCCGATATACCGCATCCCCCCGGCGACAACCGCTTCGTCCCGGGTGAATAGATTCAAAATCTTCCCGGGAAACAAAAACACGAGGAGGGTGGCAAAGCCCCCGATACCCAGGGCGATCTTAAGGGTAACGGCGATAACGACCTTGGCGTTTTTGACATCCTTTTTTCCCAGATATTGGGCCGCTAAAATCACCATGGCCGCCCCCAACCCGGTACAGAGCATAAAAAGCAGCCACTGTACCTGATTGGAAAGGAACACCCCGGAAAGGGCAATATCCCCCAGGGAGCCCACCATAAAGTTGTCCGCCAGCCCTATCCCGTAGGTGATAAGGTTTTGCATCGCCAGGGGCAGGGCTATCTTCGCCAGGGTAGCGTAAAAGGCCCGTTCTTTTACCATGCTGCTTTTGGCCGCCGGGAAACGGGGATCATCCTGAGAAAACGCATGAGGGCCGCCGGGGCAAGGCAATAGCCGCAAAAATACATAGCCTTCCTTTTTAATCCCTTTGTTTAACCGTTCTTCAATTCGGAATCGGGGCGCATTTGCGGCGTAAAACGCCGCAAACCGGGCTATCCGCTTTAATACGTATTGACCGGCCCCGCCGGTCAATACGTATTCCGCTCCTATCCCTTGCGCGTTGGCAGGGCGCCGCCGCTATTCCCCATAAGCAACCGGTATTCCGGCTTTTACCTCCGGCCCGTCCAGCCCTCCGGGTAGAGGATCCCCCGGACCGGGCCGTTCCGGAGAATCCGGGCCATGGTTTGCTGCAGGTCCGCGGCGCTCACGGCGTTGTATAATCCGGGACGCTGGTCCAACTGGGACAAGGGCAGATTCAAGAAGGCCGAAAAATTGGCGTAACTCCGGGCGATGTAGCTGTTACTCTCCATGGAGGTCTCCCAGTTCTTTTTCAGCGCCTCCCGGGATTTACCCAGTATATCACCGTTTATGGTCCCCCCGGCAATCCCCGCAAAGAGGTTTTCAATGGCCGTAGAAAGTTCCGCGGCCCGTTTGGGATCGCAGACAAAATAAATCTGCAGGCTCAGTTCCCCCGTGGGGAGGGGCGCCAAGACGGTATTCACCGAAATCGAATAGACCCCGCCGAGCTTTTCCCGAATTTCTTCGGTCAAAATGATGTCGAGGTATTCGTTGAGCACCCCCGTAACCGCCCCGGCGGCTTCGGAATAGGGGGCCGGCGCGTACCAGCCCAGGAACACCAGGCTCCGTTCCTCCTTTCCCTTATAAACCAAACGTTCGGTCTTGCCGGGACGGACAATCCCCGGATCGGTCCAGGTTTTCCGGGAGCCGCCCCCCGGGGGAATCGACGCCAGGTAGGTTTCCGTATAGGTCCGCATGGCCTCCACATCGATGTTCCCGGTGAACACCAAGGTATAGTCCGCGGGATTGAGGTTTTCGGTGAGGAATTGTACCGCCATATCCCGGTCCACCCGGGAGAGGTCCGCCAGTTCCATCGGCTTAAACCACGGGTTATTACCGTAAATGATCCGGGCTATCTCATCGATAAAGACCGAATCCGGATCTTCATTCCGTTGGGCCAGGGAGGTCCGGTACTGATCCAACAGGGCCTTTACCGCGTCGGGGTCGATCCGGGGATCGGTAAAGCCTAAATAAATCATTTCAAAAAGGGTTTTGATATCCCCGGTGGTGGAGGAACCCTGGATACCCCGAAGGTAGCTGGAGGTCCAAAAGGAGACGGCCACCCGCTTATCGGCGAGTTTTTTTACCAGCTCCGGGCGGGAATAGGGGCCCAGCCCCGATGCCTCCATCATCTCCGCCGCCAGGTTTGCGGATATATACGCCCCTTCCGGGACGCTGGTAGTACCCCCCGGGGCTACCCCGTAGAGGATAATTTCGTTGTTCCGGTTCCGGGTTTCCTTGAGGATGACCTTGGCGCCGTTGCTCAGCTCCCAAATAACGGCTCCGGCGGGGTCCTTTGATTCGGACTTGATGGTCCCCGGGCGGGGTTCTTTATCGATAAGTTCACCGGTAAAAACCGTTGCCTCCGGGGGGGCTATTTTTGCCCGCCGGCTTTCGGTCGCCAGCGCCCGGATCCCTTTCTCCGTCGGGAATGTGGCGGCCTCTGTTTCCGGGCCCGCCAGGAGTACCCGGAGGTCGTTGGCGGCAAAATAACCCCGTACCGTCCGCTGGATCTCCTTGGCATTGATACCGGGGAGCAGTTTTTTAACCGCCTCCACTTCCCAGGTTATGTCCGCCACATTTTGTCCCGTGAGGAAATGATTGGTAAAACCCCACACGTAATCATTCGATTCCTGCCGGTCCCACTCGGAGACCATCTGTTCCATATAGGAACTCAGGGACCGTTTGGCCCGGTCTATTTCGTCTTCGGTAAACCCGTAACGGACCAGGGCTTCCTTTTCCCACAGGATTTCCCGGAAGGCGGCCTCGGCGCTCCCGGTCTTAACCTGGGCGGCTATGACATAGTACCGGGAGGACTTTCCGTGACGCAGTTCCCCCGCCCCGGCCCATATATAGGGGGTTTCCGGCTTGGAAGCCGCCTCGTCAAACCGGAGGGAGAGCATCCGGTCGATCAGGTTGTCGATGAGCCCCTGCCGGTAAGAGGCGAGATCCCCCCGCAGGGGTTGGGGGGGCTGTTTGTAGTACATATCTATCCGGGTAAAGGGCAATTCCGGATCGGTGATGATTGCCGCCGAAAAATTCCCTTTTTGGGGAGGGGGCAGATCATAGTAGGGACGGTTCAGGGGTTTTTCCGGCGCCGGGGCGGTAAAATACGCGGACAATTCCGCTTCAACCGTGGCCCCGTCAAAATCCCCCACCAGGATGATCGCCATATTATCCGGGCGGTACCAGGTCTTATAGAAATTTTCCAGCCGCTCCGGGGGGGCGCCCTGGATTATTTCCGGGCTCCCTATGGGGAGCCGGTCCTCATAGGGAGAACCCTGGAAGATTATGGGGATCATTTTTCGCTGGATCCGTTCCATGGCCCCCAGGCTGCTCCGGTATTCTTCCATAACAACCAGCCGTTCGTCATCCACATCCGCCGGGGCGAAGGTAATGGCATGGGTCCAGTCGTCAATCACCTCCAGGGCCTTGGCGGGGATCCGTTTTATCCCCGCCCCGTCAATTTCCGTGGGCACCTCAATGCCATAAACGGTCTCGTCAAAGGAGGTATAGGCGTTCACCTCCGGGCCGAACCGCATCCCCAGGGATCGAAGGTAATTGATCAGTTCCGATTCGGGGAAACGGGCGGTTCCGTTAAAGGCCATGTGTTCCACAAAGTGGGCCAGCCCCCGTTCATTTTCTTCTTCCAAAACCGATCCCGCGTTTACCGCCAGGGTAAGATATACCCGGTTTTCCGGCTTCCGATTCTCCAGGATATAATACCGGAGCCCGTTGGGAAGGGCGCCGATCCGGGCCGCTGCCATAAAGGGGACCGGATCCGAGGGCTGTCCCAAGCCGCCATAATTTTCAGTTTTGGCTTTAGTTCCGGAAGCGCAGGAAATAATCAAAAAAACAGTAAAGACGGTACATATCTTTTTAATAAATAATTTGGTACAATACATAAAATAAAATATAATGGTTTTAACAACTATTTAACAGGGCCTTAAGGAGGTTTTTTATGAGATTATTGACCCGATCTGATTTTGACGGTTTAGCCTGCGGAACTCTTTTGGCATATCTGGGGCTGGTGGATGAGTGGAAATTTGTACACCCCAAGGACATACAGGACGGCCTTGTGGAAGCAACGGATAATGATATTCTTGCCAATATTCCCTATATTAAGGGCTGTAAACTCTGGTTCGATCATCATTCCAGTGAATCGGAACGGTTGGAAAAAGGGCTCAATTTTGAAGGTGAGTCCCGGCCTGCCCCGAGCTGCGCCCGGATCATCTACGACTACTATGGCGGGGAAGCAAAGCTCGGCCGTTTTGCCCCCATGCTTGAATATGTGGACAAGGTTGATTCCGGCAGCCTTACGGAGGATGAAATAACCCATCCCCAAAACTGGATTTTGCTCGGATTTATCATGGATCCCCGTACCGGGCTTGGCCGGTTCAAAAATTTTACCATCAGTAATTACGATTTGATGAAAAAATTGGCCCTGGCCTGTGTGGATAAAACCATTGATGAACTGTTGGCCCTCCCCGATGTAAAAGAGCGGCTGGACGTCTATTTTCAACAGGAGCCTCTTTTTCTGGACATGCTTAAAAAACACACCCGGATCGACGGTACGGTTATTATTACCGATTTACGGGGGGTTGATCCCATCTATGCGGGGAACCGGTTCCTCGTTTATACCCTTTTCCCCAAACAGAATATTTCCGTTTGGGTTATCGATGGCAAAAATAAAGAAAACTGTGTTATCACCGCCGGATATAGTATCCTGAACAGAACCGCCTCGGTAGACGTGGGCTCCTGCCTGTTAAAATACGGCGGCGGCGGCCATCGCCAGGCGGGAACCTGCCAGGTTGCCTATTCCCAGGCCGGCGGGACTATTCAGGAGATTATCGCGCAATTAAAAGGCCCGGCGGGTTAGTCCCTGGCGGGCGGGGGGTGCGGGGGGCCCTACTTGGAAGCGGCCTGCCAGAAGCCTTTCCATTCTCCGGGGTTTTTCAGGTAATACCGGCACTGTTCGGCATAAAAAAAGGCCGGTTTGTCCTGTTCGATCAGGGCCTCGAAAA